>NZ_JACSIQ010000013.1:0-66554 GCF_018812105.1 Gluconobacter sp. P1D12_c | reverse complement strand
TGGGGCGGCTGGGGCATTGGTGCTGCCCTTGGCGTCGCAGCTGGCATGGCGATCGAAGGTGCTGCCAATTCCTATCCCGGCGGATACTACCCTGGTGGCTATCAAGGAGGTGTTCCTGCTGGCGGGTATGCCGTTCCGCAGGGATATTATGGAGCGCCAGCCTATTATGGTGGTGTCCCGCCTTATACCTGGGGGTATTGAGGCGGGAGTATAAGGGCGCGGCCTTTTCGTCAGTCAGTGACGAAATCGGCGGCGCGGTATCCCTGAGCGAACAGATGCGCGCGCAGACCTGAAAAATTGATCTGCGTGCCAATCACCTTCTTCACGTTCGGTTTTGCGTGGAAGGCCAGACCCAGCCCGGCGCTGGCCAGCATTGGAATATCGTTCGCACCATCACCAGTTGTGAGCGCAGCACGAAGCTGAACACCCCGCTCAGTTGTCAGGGCCTCCAAATGAGTCAGCTTTGCATCTGGCCCCAGAACCGGGCCGCCTAGCTTTCCAGTCATCTTGCCATCGACGATTTCAAGAATGTTTCCGTGATTTTCGTCGAAGCCACATAGCTCCGCCACACGTTGTGTGAACCATGTGAAGCCACCTGATACCAGAGCCGTGCGTGCGTTGTGCTTGCGCATGGTCTGCACGAGCTCTTTTGCGCCGTCCGTCAGGGTTACATTCTTCCAGACGTCTTCCAGAACAGACGCTGATTTTCCTGCAAGCAGAGCAACGCGTTGCTCAATGGACGTTTCGAAGTCGATCTCTCCATTCATGGAGGCTCGGGTGATGGCGGCAACCTGCTCGCCTACACCAAGAGCCGCCGCCATTTCATCCAGCGTTTCTCCCGTCACGATAGTGCTGTCCATGTCTGCAACGAGAACAGCTTTGCGGCGGCCACGGGTTTTCAGCAACAGTGTGTCGACCTGATAGGGGGCCAGCGTTGCGCGGATTGTTGCTGCGCTTGCGGCGCCGGGCCCAGGTGTAGGGCATGGAATATCGACGGCTTCCCCTTCAGACAGAACGATAGGGGCTTTGCCTTTCACCAGAGAGCGGGCGACGTCGATGGCTTCTGGTTTGAGGGGGCCAGCCTTGCGGTCGGCAATGAGTGTCAGAACGGAAGGAAGGGACATAAGCTCTCGTAACGATCCAGCGCGTGTGGCAGGAACAGGGGAATGAACGCCCCAAAGACAGCAATCATTGTGGCTGGCCCGACGTGCTCCGGCAAGTCTGCTCTGGCACTTGATCTTGCGCGGACCTTCAATGGAACAGTGATCAATGCTGATTCCATGCAGGTTTACCGCGATCTTCATATTCTCACAGCGCGCCCCGATGCAGCGGATGAGGCGGTTGTTCCTCACCGACTGTACGGCGTTCTGGATGCGGCAACGCCGGGAAGTGTGGCCTGGTGGCGCGAACAGGCTCTGACCGAAATGGACGCGGCCTGGAGGGCTGGGCGTCTGCCAATTCTGTGCGGCGGTACGGGCATGTATCTCCGCGCTCTCACGGATGGTCTCGTGGAAGTGCCTGACCCGGGGGATAGCGCGCGGCGGGAAGCCCGAACGCTGGCGCAGGACATTGGCCCGGCAGCTCTGCATGAGAAGCTGTTGGAGGTAGACCCGGAAACTGCCTCCACGCTGCGCCCGAACGATACGCAGCGTATTTCCAGAGCATGGGAAGTCTGGCGTGGGACGGGGCATGGTCTTGTCTGGTGGCGGGCTCAACCCGGTCTGCCAGCGGCTCCCTGCCGATTTGTTTCCGTTCTTCTAGATCCGCCACGGGAGGAATTGCGGGCGTCTCTTGATGCCCGCTTCAGCCAGATGCTGGAGGCCGGGGCGTTGGATGAAGTACGTCAACTTGTTGCACGGGGTTTGGATTCTGTATTGCCAGCCATGCGCGCGCATGGGGTTCCTGAGCTTGCTGCGGTGTTGCAGGGTGACGTGCTGATCGAGGCTGCGCGACAGGCTGCTGTTCTGGCGACAGGCCGATATACGCGCCGACAGGCGACGTGGTTTCGGCATCATGCCTTGGGATCAGATGGCAATTCGATGGTTTCGTTTCGTAGATATACCCCATTTGCGCAAGAATCGAAAACAGAACACGAAAAAATTGAGAATTTTATATCTGAGCGAGTTGACGAATCCTACAGAACTGTCCTAAATCCCGCGCCTCATACCCCTTAGGAGGATACGGTGACGGCTTCTGCTGAAAGAGACGCAACAACAGGCAACGAGGCGCTGAATGGCGCGGAGGTGCTTCTGCGCGTTCTCGATGAACAGGGCGTAGAGGTAGTCTTTGGCTATCCGGGGGGCGCTGTCCTTCCAATCTACGATGCGCTCTTCAAGCAGGACCGTATCCGCCACATTCTTGTCCGTCATGAGCAGGCTGCCGTTCATGCGGCTGAGGCCTATGCGCGTTCGACGGGCAAGGTTGGTGTTGTTCTGGTGACATCTGGTCCGGGCGCGACCAATGCCGTGACCGGCCTTGTCGATGCGCTGATGGATTCGATCCCGCTGGTCTGTCTTACGGGTCAGGTGCCGACGAAGCTAATCGGCAATGATGCGTTCCAAGAAGCGGACACGACGGGCATTACCCGCCCGGCCACGAAGCACAACTATCTGGTGCGGACGCCGGGCGCTCTGGCGCAAACGGTGCGTGAAGCTTTCGAGGTGGCGCGTTCCGGTCGTCCGGGGCCTGTGCTGGTTGATCTGCCCAAGGACATCACGGTTGGTCAAGCTCCGCTAACGGCGCCAGCGCTGTCACGGCTGAAGCGTTTCCGTCGTCAGGGTGGGCCGGATGCCGAGGCGATTGCCCGCACGGTCCAGGCCATGAAGACGGCCAAGCGCCCTCTGTTCTACACGGGCGGTGGTATCATCAACTCCGGTCCGGAAGCGTCTGAGCTTCTGCGTCGTCTGGCGCGCAAGACGGGTTTCCCGGTCACGTCCACGCTGATGGGGCTGGGGGCGTTTCCGTCTCCTGATCCGCAGTTCCTTGGTATGCTCGGCATGCACGGGTCTGTTGAGGCGAACATGGCCACGCATGGCTGTGATCTGCTGATCGCTCTGGGTGCGCGTTTTGATGATCGCGTGACGGGCCGTGTGGACGCGTTTTCGCCGAATTCGTTCAAGGTTCATGCGGATATTGATCCGAGCCAGATCAACAAGATCATCCGCGTGGATGTGCGTCTGGAAGGTGATGCTCGCGATACGCTTCAGGCGCTGCTGGACGCATGGGACGATACGCCGGCACCTGATCTGAGCACATGGTGGAACCAGATTGCGTCCTGGCGCAGCGTGGATGGCTTCGGCTTCACGCAGGACATGACGCCGTCTGCGGTGATCCGTCCGCAGCATGCCGTTCGTCGCCTGTACGAAATGGCGATGGAAACGGGGCGTGACACGTTTGTGTCCACCGAGGTGGGTCAGCATCAGATGTGGGCGGCCCAGCATTTCCAGTTCGCCAAGCCGAACCGCTGGCTGACGTCTGGTGGTCTGGGAACGATGGGCTACGGTTTGCCAGCTGCTGTGGGCGCGCAGGTTGCGCATCCGGATGCTCTGGTGATTGATATTGCGGGTGAAGCCTCGACCCTGATGAATATTCAGGAGCTGGGCACGATTGCGCAGTATCGTCTGCCGGTGAAGATCTTCATCCTGAACAACCAGTATATGGGCATGGTGCGTCAGTGGCAGGAGCTGCTGCACGGGTCACGCTACTCCCAGTCTTACAGCGAGGCGCTGCCAGACTTCGTAAAGTTGGCGGAAGCGTTTCAGGCAACCGGAATGCGTGCGACCTGCGTAGGTGAGCTGGACGATGTCATCCGCCGGATGCTGGAGCATGACGGCCCTGTCATCGCGGATATCTGCGTGGCGGAAAATGAAAACTGCTATCCGATGATTCCATCGGGTGCGGCTCACAACCAGATGCTGCTTGGCCCGGATCAGGATTCCGCAGCCGCAGGTCTGACCGAAGAAGGGATGATGCTGGTCTGATGACGGAGACAATCCAACATTCGGTCATCTCGGTTCTTATTGAAGACGAGAGTGGCGCACTGGCCCGCGTGGTGGGTCTGTTTTCAGGCCGGGGCTACAACATTGAGAGCCTGACTGTGGCGCTGGTGGATGCCGAGCGCAGTCTGTCACGCATTACGGTTCTGACGTCGGGGACGCCGCAGGTTATTGAGCAGATCAAGGCGCAGCTGAAGCGTTTGATTCCGGTTCATGCTGTCTGTGATCTGACGGAAGAAGGCCCGTATGTGGGCCGTGAGCTTGCTCTGGTGAAAGTCGTTTCCCGTGGCGAGGACCGCACGGAAGGTTTGCGGATTGCAGATTCCTTCCGAGCCCGCCCGGTTGATACGACGGCCACCAGTTTTGTGTTCGAACTGACGGGGTCTCCCTCTAAGATCGACGCTTTTATCGAGTTGATGCGCCCCCTTGGCCTGGCTGAGGTTTCGCGCACGGGGATTGCGGCCATTGGTCGTGGCCCTTCTGTCTTTCACGTTAACGAGGAACATGTCTGATGCGGGTGTATTACGATCGCGATGCCGATCTGAATCTGATCAAGAGCAAGAAAGTCGCGATCATTGGCTACGGCAGCCAGGGTCACGCTCATGCCAACAACCTGCGTGACAGCGGCCTGACCGACATCGTCATTGGCCTGCGTCCGACGTCCTCTGCCGTTAAGAAGGCAGAAGAGGCTGGTTTCAAGGTCATGTCCCCGGACGAGGCTGCTGCCTGGGCCGATGTGGTCATGGTTCTGACGCCGGATGAAGGCCAGGGCGCCCTGTACAAGGACAGCCTTGAGAAGAACCTGAAGCAGGGTGCAGCTCTTGCATTCGCACATGGTCTGTCCATCCACTTCCGCATCATCGAAGCCCGTCCGGATCTGGACGTGTTCCTGATCGCGCCGAAGGGCCCGGGCCACACGGTGCGTTCCGAATACCAGCGTGGCGGTGGCGTTCCGTCCCTCGTTGCTGTGGCTCAGAATGCGTCCGGCAAGGCTCTGGACATCGCTCTGTCCTACGCTTCCGCAAATGGCGGCGGCCGTGCAGGCATCATCGAGACGAGCTTCAAGGAAGAAGTCGAAACCGATCTGTTCGGTGAGCAGGCTGTTCTGTGTGGCGGTGTCGTTGACCTGATCCGCGCTGGCTTCGAGACGCTGGTTGAAGGTGGCTACGCCCCGGAAATGGCTTACTTCGAGTGCCTGCACGAAATGAAGCTGATCGTGGATCTGATCTACGAAGGCGGCATTTCCAACATGAACTACTCCATCTCCAACACTGCGGAGTATGGTGAGTACGTGACGGGTCCGCGCATCATCACGCCGGAAACGAAGGCTGAGATGAAGCGCGTTCTGACGGACATTCAGGATGGGACGTTCGTTCGTAACTTCATCCTTGAGAACCAGTCCGGCGGCGTTGGCTTCAAGGCCATTCGCGCTCGCAATGACGCTCACCAGATCGAGAAGACCGGTGAGAAGCTGCGTGCGATGATGCCGTGGATTGCCAAGGGCAAGCTGGTCGACAAGGCTAAGAACTGATCTTTACGGATTAGGGCCCCTTAGGCGCTATCGGCTAGGGGGTATGAAGAGCACGCATTGCGAGGCTGAGATATTTCAGCCTTGGAGTGCGTGTTTTTTTATGCGCTGTGCAGGAGCCTACCTACGCCGCAGATGACACATAAGTCGAATCGTTGGTTATGACGGGGCGTATCTGTTGCTGTGTCAGAAAGACCCTGAAGTGAAGGGTGATCCCAAAAAATTGCCGGCTTTTTGAGTTTTTAGAGGGTGTTTTACTCTGAATTCCCAAACGGTTGTTCTTCTTGGGAGCGTCTGGCGGCAGTGGGATGATCTGTAATGTCGGCTCGGCTTCTTCAGGCAATGTGACATATTAGCGAATCAGGCCAGAAAACCCTTGCATCCTCAGGAAGGGGGCTCTAACTACCGCGCTTCTTGGCCCAAGGGGGCGATTTCGCCCAACAGGCTGTCTACTGGTTTGGGGGTACGTGATGAACGCACTTGCTCAACTGGGGATGGTATCGGAACTCCCGAGAGATATCCAGAACAGCGCTGCTCACTCTGTTGAAGAGGAGCGCAAAGACTATTTTATTGAACGGGATGGCGAACGCTATGCCGGTAATCATTTGCTGATCGATTTCTGGGATGCCCGGAATCTAGATGATCCAGCACGGATTGATGAGACGCTGCGCGAGGGTGCTATTGCAGCCGGTGCAACGATTCTGCATAGCCATTTCCACCACTTCACGCCGAATGGCGGTGTGTCTGGTGTTCTGGTTCTGGCAGAAAGTCACATCTCGATCCACACATGGCCAGAGCGTAATTACGCTGCGGTAGATGTGTTCATGTGCGGCGCCTGTGATCCGAATCTTTCGATTCCGGTCATGCAGCGTTTGTTCCAGGCTGGCCGCATCGAAGTTGATGCCGTACGCCGTGGACGCGTGCAGGACAGGAACGCTAGCGCAGCCTGATTCTCGGATAAGGGCCAGCCGAACCGGCTGGTCTTTACTCTGCTATTAAATCCCGACAAGGAACCGATGACCATGGCTGAAACATGGATCAACGAGACCCTGTACCCGGACTGGGGACAGCGTTTTCTCGTAACGCGTGAGCTCGCGCGCGTAAAATCTGATTTCCAGGACATTGTTGTCTTTGAAAGCTCCAGCCATGGCCGTGTGCTGGTTCTGGATGGCGTCATTCAGATCACGGAACGCGATGAGTTCGTTTATCAGGAAATGCTGACGCATGTTCCGATGCTGGCGCATCCGTGTGCGAAGCGCGTTCTGATCATTGGTGCGGGTGATGGTGGCGTTCTGCGTCGCGTTCTTGAGCACAAGACCGTTGAAAAAGCCGTTATGGTGGAAATCGATGGTGCGGTGATCGAACTGTCCAAGCAGCACCTGCCGAACATTGCGGGCGATGCCTGGAATGACCCGCGCGCTGAAGTGATTGTCGGCGATGGTATCGACTATGTTGCCAAGGCTGCTGACGGTTCTTTTGACGTCATCATCGTGGACAGCACGGACCCGATCGGCGTTGGTGAAGTTCTGTTTACAGACGAATTTTACAGCAACTGCGCACGTATCCTGTCGGATGAAGGTCTGATCGTGAATCAGTGCGGTGTTCCGTTCATGCAGTCTGATGAACTGTATGAGACGAGCCTGCGTCGTGCGAAATTCTTCCCGCATGTTTCAGCTTATGTTGCCGCTGTTCCGACTTATGTCGGCGGTTTCATGACGCTGGGTATGGCTTCCAAAGGTCAGGCTCCGAACACGCAGACGCTGGAGCAGATTCGCGGACGTGCAGACGCTGCCAAGATCCTCGGCACGACACGCTATTGGACGCCTGAAATTCACGTCGGCTCTTTCAATCTGCCGCCGTATATTGCCGAGCATCTTCCTAAGACGGAGAAGTAAGGCCTGATCTTTCGCTCTTTTAGGAGTGAAGGATTTTAAAGACAGCTTTCGAGGCTGCTGCTCATGCGTTCCAGAAGCGTAATGAGAATGTCTCTTTCCAGCGGAGTGAAGCCTTTGAAGGCTTCCTCGCTGGCTCCTTCCATAATCGGAATCACCTGCTGGCTCTTAGTGAGGCCAACTGGCGAAAGCCGGATCTGACTGACGCGTTTGTCGTCCGGGTCGGGTTCGCGTTCGATCAGGCCGTCCCGCTCCATGCGGGCCAGCAGTGTTGCCATGCCTGGTTGCTCAATCCCTGCGAGCTCAGCAAGCACCTTTTGAGTGCGGATTTCGCCTTTTCCGAGGGCAAGGAAAACCGGAATCTGTCCTGCGCGCATTCCGGCGGGTTTC
Source organism: Gluconobacter sp. P1D12_c (assembly GCF_018812105.1). Lineage (NCBI taxonomy): Bacteria > Pseudomonadati > Pseudomonadota > Alphaproteobacteria > Acetobacterales > Acetobacteraceae > Gluconobacter > Gluconobacter sp. P1D12_c. The sequence goes on along the minus strand of NZ_JACSIQ010000013.1, from coordinate 58,749 downwards.
AGTTTCTGTTCCATCAGGCGCGTGAAAAGGCGCCCGGTCTTGCTTGTTAACGAGCCTATGGAGAGGCAAGGGGCCTGATTCTGCATGGGGAACTGCCTTCAGGTGGATAGTGTGGATAACATACATAACATGCTATGTATTTATTTTAAGAAGACTGCTCATATCGTAAAGCGGTTTTCCTGATCTCTTTGGAAATCAGGAAAACGAGAGGATGCACTTACGGTTTGGAAGTGGGTGGCAACGATTTGCACTGATGGTCGCGGTACAGGCTCCATTCTTCACAGGTTTGGCCGGAGGGCAGGTGGCACATACCAACCTGTCCAGCCGGCTGACTAACGATTTCCAGAGTTCCCCCCTGCTGTGTGCAGGAGACGCTGGCCGGGTTTGCCAGACCTATGAGATGCGGCTTTTGCGGTTGCTCCGCGCTGCATGCAGCCAATAGGAGAAGAGTGGCGCCATAGACGCTGTTTTTGAGCGAGAAGCACATATCAGGGTGCCGTCCTTGTAAAGAAGCGGACGTTGTTTTCTTTGGCGCCAAGGGTTTTTACAGCGTCTGCGAATTTCTGGAAGTGAGGCGTTTTGAGATGCACATCAAAGGCGGCCTGGTCGCGATAGGTTTCGACAAGTACAATGAGATTCGGATCTTCGTTGGATGTCATCACGTCAAAGCTATGGCAGTCGGGCTCGTCCGCGTTGGAATGCTTGCTGTCATAAGCACACATTTCAAGGAATTTTTCCCGATTTTCTGGGGGAATGGACAATTCTGCAATGACAGTCAGTTCGCCAGCCATGAAAGTTCTCCCGTTCTGGTTACAAAGGTATGCGGCAATCGTAACGCAGAACTAACCGTAACGATTGCGAAGAGATCAGGAAACTGGCAGGATCGAGTCCGACCAATACGGGAGAGACTGGCCCTCAGGGCTGGCGCCGAAGGAGCAACCGCCCCGGAAACTCTCAGGCCAAAGGACCGAGTTGGTCGGTAAATTCTGGAGAGAGGTGCGCCTGACGTACCCGCCGACGGGATAGCGATCTCAGGCAAAAGGACAGAAGGGGCGGCGCTTTCCGGAAACTCCGGGCGCGTCTGCACCTTCACGTTCTGACCGGGCCGGACCTACCCCATGACCGACTCTCTCCAGCGTACCCCTCTCCATGCTCTCAATCTGGAACTTGGCGCCAAAATGGTGCCGTTTGCGGGTTATGAGATGCCGCTTCAGTATCCGGCTGGGCTGATGGCCGAGCATTTGCACACGCGTAGCAAGGCTGGGCTTTTTGACGTCTCCCATATGGGACAGATCCGGATTTCTGCCCGCAGTGGCGATGTACGTGATGCGGCTCTGGCGCTCGAAAGCCTGATCCCGGCCGATTATGCGGGGCTTGCGAAGGGGCGGCAGCGCTACGGATTTCTGACCAGTGATACCGCAGGCATTCTCGATGATCTGATGGTCGCCAATATGGGTGATGATCTGTTCGTTGTGGTGAATGCGTCCTGCAAGGAGCAGGATGCGGCGCTGATTGAAGCGGCTCTTTCTGACCGTTGTGTTGTGACGCGGCAGTTTGATCGCGCGCTGATGGCGTTGCAGGGGCCTCAGGCTCAGGAGGCTATCGCACCTCTTTGTCCGGCAGCGGTCGATATGCGGTTCATGGATGTGATCGAGACGGAGCTTGCTGGTGTTCCGGTCACGCTGTCGCGCTCGGGTTACACTGGTGAAGATGGTTACGAAATTGGCTGTGCAGCCGCAGATGCGGAGACCGTTGCGCGGGCGTTGCTGGCTCAGCCGCAGGTTCTGCCCATTGGGCTTGGAGCCCGGGATTCGCTTCGTCTGGAAGCGGGGCTGTGCCTGTATGGCAATGACATCGACACGACGACCACGCCAATTGAAGCCTCTTTGGCCTGGGCCATTCAGAAGGCCCGGCGCGAGGGTGGCTCCCGGGAAGGCGGGTATCCGGGCGCTGAAATCGTTCTGCGTCAGGCTCGTGAAGGTGTCAGCCGCAAGCGTGTTGGCCTGATGGCAGAGGGGCGTGCGCCTGTTCGTGCGGGTGCAAAGCTTTTTGCGGATGCGGACGGCCAGAAAGAGATCGGTCTTGTGACGTCAGGGGCGTTTGGCCCGACGGTTCAGGCACCGGTGGCGATGGGATACGTCGCAACAGATTACGCAGGGAATGACACGGCACTGTTTGCCGAACTGCGTGGGAAATTCGTTCCGGTTCATGTGCGGGCGATGCCGTTCGTGGCGCCCGGTTTCAAGCGTTAAGCCAAGGAAAAGCAGCGATGACGACTTATTATACCAAATCGCATGAATGGATTCGTCTGGACGGTGAGGAAGCAACTGTGGGCATCACGGCTCATGCTTCTGAAGAGCTGGGCGAACTGGTGTTTGTGGAAGCCAAGGACGAGGGTACAGACGTGGCGGCTGGCGATGCTGCTGCGGTTGTGGAATCCGTCAAGGCGGCGTCTGACATTTATGCTCCGGTTGCCGGTGTGCTGTCGGGCTTCAACACGAAGCTGTCCGATGAGCCGACGCTGGTTGGTAATGACCCAGAAGGTGAGGGCTGGATCTTCAAGATGAAGGTTTCCAACCCTGAAGACGTGACGTCCCTTCTGACGGCAGAGCAGTACAAGAGTCTCTGACGTTCTGTGATGGGTCTGGCTTTTGCCGGGCCCATTTTTCTTTCCCTGCCCATCAAGACTTCCAGAGAACGATACCGTGACGATCCTGTGGCCTGAACAGACCGAAGACTTCAGCTCCCGCCATATTGGCCCACGCTCCTCTGAAATTACGGAGATGTTGCAGACGATTGGGGCGTCCAGCCTTGACGATCTGATTGACCGGACGGTTCCGAAAGCCATTCTTGATCGTGGCGATCATGGGATTGGTGAGGCGCTGACTGAACAGCAGGCTCTGGCGCGTCTGCGGGAGATTGCGTCCCGGAACCGCGTTCTGACGTCCATGATCGGGCAGGGATATTACGACACGGTTCTGCCGCCGGTCATTCAGCGCAATATTCTGGAAAACCCGGCCTGGTACACGGCTTACACGCCGTATCAGCCGGAAATCAGTCAGGGCCGCCTTGAGGCGCTTCTGAACTTCCAGACGCTTGTGGCGGATCTGACGGGGCTCGATATTGCCAATGCTTCCCTGCTGGATGAGGGCACGGCCTGTGCGGAGGCGATGGCGCTGGCCAAGCGTGTCTGCAAGTCCAAGTCCGACCGGTTCTTTGTGGATGCTGACACGCATCCGCAGACGCTGGCTGTTCTGAAGACGCGGGCCGAGCCGCTGGGCTGGGAGATTGTGGTGGGTGATCCTGCGACGGATCTGGATGCGGCGTCCGTGTTTGGTGCGCTGTTGTCCTATCCGGGGTCGTCCGGGGCTGTGCGTGATCCGCGGGGTGTGATTGAGGCTGTTCATGCGCAGGGCGGTATTGTTGCCGTGACCTGTGATCCGCTGGCTCTTGTGATGCTGGAAAGCCCGGGGGCTCTGGGCGCGGACATCGCCATCGGGTCCATGCAGCGTTATGGCGTGCCGATGGGCGGTGGTGGCCCGCATGCCGGGTTCATGGCGACGAAGGATGCTTACAAGCGGCACATGCCGGGTCGTTTGGTCGGTGTTTCGCGTGATAGCGCCGGGCGCCCGGCGTATCGACTGGCGTTGCAGACCCGTGAGCAGCATATCCGCCGTGAGAAGGCGACGTCCAACATCTGTACGGCGCAGGTTCTGCTGGCCGTCATTGCGTCCATGTATGCGGTGTATCATGGGCCGGAAGGGTTGAAGGCGATTGCGGGTCGTACGCATCGTCTGGCGGCTATTCTGGCGGCGGGTCTGAAGGCTCTGGGTGTGACGGTTGAGACGGAAACGTTCTTCGACACGCTGACAGTTCAGGCTGGTTCCGATGCGCCGGATATTCTTGCCAAGGCTCTGGACGCCGGGATCAATCTGCGTGATGCGGGCGAAGGACGGATTGGTCTGTCCTGTGATGAGACGACGACGCCTGAGACCATCCGGGCGCTGTGGCAGTGTTTTGGGGCGGATGAGGCGCGTGTTGCGGTTCTGGAGCGCGAGCTTTCTGTTGAAGAAGGTCTGCCTCAGGCGCTGTCCCGTCAGGCGGCTTTGCTGACGCATCCGGTGTTCCATGTTCATCGTTCGGAGACGGATCTGCTGCGGTATATGCGGTCTCTGTCTGATAAGGATCTGGCGCTGGATCGGACGATGATTCCGCTGGGCTCCTGCACGATGAAGCTTAATGCGACGGCGGAAATGATTCCCATCACCTGGCCTGAGTTCGGGCGGATTCATCCGTTTGCTCCGAAAGATCAGCAGGCTGGATATGCGGAACTGTTTGCGTATCTGGAGCGGACGCTGTGTGCGATTTCGGGGTATGATGCTGTATCGCTTCAGCCGAATTCTGGTGCGCAGGGTGAGTTTGCGGGCCTTCTGGCGATCCGTGGGTATCATCAGGCGCGCGGAGATATGGATCGGGATGTGTGCCTGATCCCGGCGTCCGCGCATGGGACAAATCCGGCGTCTGCCCACATGGTCGGGATGCGGGTTGTTGTTGTGGCCTGTGACAGCAATGGCAACGTTGATGTTGACGATCTGAAGGCGAAGATCGCGCAGCATGACGGGCGTGTGGCGGCCATCATGATTACCTATCCGTCCACGCATGGGGTGTTTGAGGAACGGATTGTCGAGATCTGTGATCTTGTTCATGCGGCTGGTGGGCAGGTTTATCTGGACGGCGCGAACCTGAATGCGCAGGTTGGTCTGGCACGACCGGGCCTGTACGGGGCTGATGTTTCGCATTTCAATCTGCACAAGACGTTTTGCATTCCGCATGGCGGTGGTGGACCGGGCATGGGACCAATTGGCGTGGGGAGCCATTTGGCGCCGTATCTGCCGGGTCAGAACGGGATTGCCGTTTCTGCTGCGCCGTATGGGTCAGCGTCCATTCTGCCGATCTCTGCAGCGTACATCATGATGATGGGGGATGAGGGACTGCGCCGGGCGACGGAAGTGGCCATTCTGAATGCGAACTACATCGCAGCGCGTCTTGAAGCACATTACCCGGTGCTGTATCGGGGCAGCAATGGCTTTACGGCGCATGAGTGCATTGTTGATCTGCGGCCAATCAAGGATGCAGTTGGTGTGACGGTGGACGATATTGCCAAGCGTCTGATTGACCACGGGTTCCATGCGCCGACGGTCAGTTTCCCCGTGGCGGGGACGTTCATGATCGAGCCGACAGAGTCCGAGGGGAAGGTCGAGCTGGATCGGTTCTGCGATGCGATGATCGCCATTCGGGCAGAAATCGCGGACGTGGAAGCGGGGACAGTTGCCGTAGAGGATAGCCCGCTACGGTTTGCGCCTCATACGACGGCTGACTTGGCCGGTGAGTGGGGTCGCCCCTATGCGCGGGAGAAGGGCTGTTTCCCGGGTGGGGTTAACACGTCCAAGTACTGGTCGCCTGTCGGACGGCTGGATAACGCGTGGGGCGACCGGAATCTGGTGTGTTCCTGCCCGGATATTTCGACTTACGCAGACGCGTAATATTAATCTGTTTTGTGAGTAGAAAAGGGCGCCCTCAAAAGGGGCGCCTTTTTTTATTGTCTATCAGGATGTGACGGTGACCCACTGTGCAGACGTCAGTTCTGCCAGACGCGCCGGGGTGAGCATGACGGAGGCATTGGTGGCACCTGCCGCAGGGATCACGATGTTAAATGCGCGAAGAGACTCATCGCAATAAACGGGAAGTGGCTTTGATAGTCCAAAGGGGCAAACGCCGCCGGGCGGATGGCTTGTAAGTGCCAGCACCTCGTCTCCGTTAAGGAAGCGGGGACGACCTCCCAGAGCGTCTTTTGTCAGACGATTATCCAGACGTTTGGTTCCTGCCATAACGATCAGAACAGTTTTAGCCTGTGGACCTGACCCGACCTTCACCCCGAGTGTTTTGGCAATCTGGTCGGGTTCGACATTGTGTGTGGCAGCAGCCTCTTCAACGGTAGCCGTGGAACGCTCCGTCACGATGATGGAGAGATCAGGCGCGCGCTGGGCGAGATCAGTCCTTACGCTTTCAAGACTCATGAATAGGTGCCTCCGGAAACTTCAGGAAGATGTTTCATGTGAAACATGGGGGAGATTTCAGAAAACGTATCTTGTAGAAATGGCAGCGCACAGGGGCGAGGGCCATCAGTTTACCGATGGGAACCAGCTCCTGTATCTTTTTTGTGAGGAAAAAACCGTGAGTCATGCTGCCTGTGTTGTCGCCATTCTGACTGTATCGTCTGACCAGGCACGAGAACTGGAGCTGGAACTGGTACGCTGCATTGTTGCATCCCGTGCGGAAGAAGGCTGTCAGCGTTACGTAATCAGCCGCGATCAGGACCATGCAGGACGCTTCACGGCCGAGGAGCGCTGGGCTTCGACTGAGGCTTTCGAACAGCATCTGGAGACGCCGCATTTCCGTTCTCTTGCCGCGTTGCTGGATCGTTTGGATGCTTCGGTGCAGTTGATGAAGGTGACGCCGCTTGATGAAATCAGTGACGCGATCTGAAAGCTGTTTCAATTCCAGCGGGAATATGTCTCTTCTGGTGTGTCGCTGTTGGGGCGGCAAACCATGCACGAAGGAGAGACACCCATGACAGCAACCGTAACATTTCAGGTCGAAGGCATGTCCTGCACAGGGTGTTCAGGCAAGCTCCAGAAAGCCCTTGAAGCTGTTCCTGGCGTTTCTGCTGCGGATGTGACCCTGGAGCCAGCACAGGCTGTCATTCAGTATGACGATGCCAAGGTTTCTACGGCAGCGCTGAAAGAGACAGTGGAAGACGTTGGCTTTGACGTCGTTGGTTGACTGAGAGATTGCCTTTGGCGGTCAGAGCCTGAGGTGCAGGCTCTGAGTTGCCATAATGAAGTGGACGCCTGTTGTATTGCCCGCTTCCAGTTCTTCATGAATGCGCAGAACGGGATCCTGCTGGCGTCTGAGTGTCGGTTTGACGTGCGTGATTACGACGGGCAGATTTTTGAGCGAAACGCCTGCGATCTGCTGAAGGTCTTCCAGTTCTGTCTCTACCCAGTGCGGCGTCAGATGCCCGTACAGGTGGCTATCGGAAATGGAGTTGTCATAAGAGCACTCTATCATGATGGCATGGAGATGTTTCTGACGCACAAGGGGCGCGACAGCCTGCCAGAGACGATGCAGGTGATCTGAGCGTTGTGGGGCGTCTGGCCCGGTATCTCCGAGATAGAGCAGGGCGTCTTGGCCGTTTGTGAGCAGAAATGCTGTTGATTCCACACCGCCGTGGTTCAATGGATAGGCCTGAACCTGCAAAGATGTTCCGCTAATAAGTGTTGGCTTCTCGGGTGTTAGATCGTCATAGCGGTATGTGCTGAGCCGGGGTTTGACGCCTTGGTCGCCCATGTTGGGCCAAATCTGCCAGTTGAAGATATGGTCTGCGAGAATGGCATTGACGGATGCGAGAGCCATGATCGGTTTGGGTGTGTCATCCGGGGAGATGGCGACCAGACCGGCAATATGATCCAGATGAGCATGGCTGATCAGATAGGCCGCAATGGTCGTGTGAAGAATTTCCCCTTCCGGTGTCAGTGTTGCAGAATTGAGGGAAAGGGTTTTGAACGCACCCGCTTTTACGGCGTCTTTCAGGCCATGTAGAACTGTTCCCGCATCGCAGAGAACGCCTTTGTCAGAACCTTGAGGCCGGATCAGGTAGGCGCTTAACGTTCCGTCATCCAGGCCCCCGGCGGCTCCCAGTACGACGATATCAAAGTCTGAGGCCTGCGCTATGGAGCCACAAAGAAGCAGAGGGAGAAATCCCTTCAGGACGGGGGCGATGCGCATGAGCGGGCGTTCTTTTCCGTGAGGAGGGGCTATTTTCGATAATGCGGCAGCGACAGTCCCTTGAGAAGGGCAAGTGCGCGAAGGGCAAACCCTGCGAAAATGGCGATGGCAGCCGCCAGTGTGGTGTCACACCCTGCTTTTGTCAGGAGGACATAGCTGCATGATGAGAGGGCAACAGCCGTAACATACAGCTCTGGACGAATGATGATGGATGGGACGCCAGCTAGCACATCGCGAAAAATGCCTCCCATGCAGGCACTGACAATTCCCATCAGAGCGGCTGGAACAGGTGGGATGCCATAGGCAATGGCTTTGGCTGCGCCATACACGCCATAAGCCGCAATCCCCATTCCGTCGAACCAGTCTACGGCGCGCTCGGACCAAAGCCTACCTGGCGTGAACCAGACGAGCAAAGCGCAGACCATGCAGACAGTGATGCCAGTGGAGTTATGCATCCATGAGACAGGTGCACCAATCAGCAGATCGCGCACGGTTCCACCGCCGACACCTGTAATGGCGGCAAAGAACATGAAGGTCAGGATTGTCAGGCGTTCCCGTGCGGCGGCGAGGGCTCCTGAAACGGCAAAGACGGCCGTTCCGGCAATATCCAGAATGGGCAAGACAGAAGTTGAGAAAGCCTCGAAAGCGGGATGCATCATGACGGGTGCCGTAACAGGGAACGCGGGTACGAAAAAGCCCGGCGCAAAGGCCGGGCTTCTCCGTTTTGCAGAAGTCTGCTCGGATTAGACCGAGTAGTACATCTCGAACTCGACCGGGTGGGGTGTGTGTTCGAACTTGTAGACTTCAGGCCACTTGATGTCGATGTAGCTCTCGATCTGGTCCTTGGTGAAAACGCCGCCTTCGAGAAGGAATGCGTGATCTTCCTGGAGAGCTTCGAGGGCTTCACGGAGCGAACCGCAGACCGTCGGGATCTGAGCCAGTTCTTCCTTCGGCAGCTCGTATAGATCCTTGTCCATGGCGTCGCCAGGGTGGATCTTGTTGCGGATGCCATCAAGGCCGGCCATCAGCATGGCTGCAAACGCGAGATATGGGTTTGCCATCGGGTCCGGGAAGCGGACTTCAACGCGTTTTGCCTTCGGGTTCGTGGCGTGCGGGATACGACACGAAGCTGAACGGTTGGCAGCGGAGTAAGCCAGCAGCACGGGCGCTTCAAAGCCCGGGATCAGGCGCTTGTAGGAGTTGGTGGACGGGTTCGTGAACGCGTTCAGAGCTTTGGCGTGCTTGATGATGCCGCCAATGTAGAACAGTGCGTCTTCGGACAGGTCCGCATACTTGTCGCCAGCGAAGGTTGGCTTGCCGTCTTTCCAGATGGACTGGTGAACGTGCATGCCGGAACCGTTGTCGCCCGAGATCGGCTTCGGCATGAACGTGGCTGTTTTGCCGTAGGAGTGGGCGACGTTGTGCACGCAGTACTTGTAGATCTGCATGAAGTCAGCAGACTTCACGAGTGTGTCGAACTTCGTGCCAAGCTCGTGCTGGGACTGTGCAACTTCGTGATGGTGCTTCTCGATCGGAAGACCCATTTCGCCCATTGTGGAGAGCATTTCGGCGCGGAGGTCATGCTCGCTGTCCACTGGCGGGACCGGGAAGTAACCACCCTTGACGACAGGGCGATGGCCCATGTTGCCTTCCGGGTAGGCCTTCAGAGATGCGCCTGGGCCTTCGATGCTGTCGAGCTGGTACGTGCCGAAGTTCGGACCAGTGCCGAACTGGACGTTGTCGAAGATGAAGAATTCAGCTTCCGGGCCGAAGAAAGCGGTATCGCCGAAGCCGGCTTCCTTCAGATAGGCTTCTGCAAGCTTGGCCGTCGAGCGGGGATCGCGATTGTAGAAGTTGCCTGTCTTGGGATCAATAATGTCACAGAACAGGATCAGCTGCGGCTTTGCGGAGAACGGGTCCATGACGGCCGTTTCCGGATCTGGCAGCAGAACCATGTCGGACTCGTTGATCGCTTTCCAGCCCTGGATGGACGAGCCATCGAACATGAAGCCTTCAACGAACGTGTCGTCTTCAATGGTGGAGACCGTCTGGGTCGTGTGGTGCCACTTGCCCTTGGGATCGGTGAAACGCAGATCGACGAACTCAGCCGCATGTTCCTGGATCATCTCGAAAACGCGGGCAACGGCCTCGGGCTTCGGTGCTGGTGGCTTGCCAGCTGCGGCGGTTGTCTTGGGGGAAGCAGCCTTGGCGGAAGCGCGGCGTGGAGCTGCAGCTTTCGGTTTGGCGGTGGAGGAAGTAGGGGCTTTTCTGGCCATCGATCTGTCGCCTTGCATCGTGTGAACGGCTTCAAAACGATTACGGGACAATTTCCCATCTGTCGAGTACGACATACACCTTCATTTCATCATCAATTGAAGAAAGAAAGTGTCTCAAAATGGCACTTGGCCTGATTGGACGCGTTTTTCTGGCCGATCAGGGAAGGGGAAGCTCTGACTTGCCGGGGTGTTGTCCGATCGGGAAAATTTTATTGATCGGGAATTCCATAGTTACTGTGCGGGTATTGATTCCAAAAAGACGTTTGTTCAACTGAGAACGTGAGGTGAGGACCAAAGCGCAGGGAATGGCTTTTCAGGACGTGCGGGTCCTGCAATGGTGAAGTCTCTCTTCCGTTCCATGTCTTAAAAGCGCTGGTCCATGAAAACGCCCAATACCTATCTGTCCTCGCTGCCCACGACCGTTTTCACGATTATGTCTCAGCTTGCTGCCAGGTATGATGCAATCAATCTGGGACAGGGCTTTCCGGACACTGAAGGCCCGGCGGATATTATCAAAGTCGCGGCCGAGGCGCTGAAGGATAATAGAAACCAGTACGCGCCGCTAACGGGGTTGCCGGAGTTGCGGCAGGCTGTCGCTGAATCGAACCGGCGTTTTTATGGGCTTGAGATTGATCCGGCGACAGAAGTCGTTGTGACGTCTGGAGCAACGGAGGCTTTGGCAGCCTGCCTGATGGCTGTTGTGGAAGCTGGTGATGAAGTGGTTCTGATCGAACCCCTCTATGACACCTATCTTCCCATGCTCAAGATGATAGGCGCAGTTCCCAAGTGTGTCCGTCTTCAGCCGCCACACTGGAAGCTTCCCGAAGAAGAGCTTCGTGCAGCCTTTGGCCCCAAAACAAAGGCCATGATCCTGAACTCTCCGATGAACCCTGCGGGGAAGGTCTTTTCACAGACTGAACTTGAGCTGATTGCAGGATTGGTGAAGGAACATGATGCATATGTGATCTGTGACGAAGTTTACGAACACCTGACGTTTCACGTGAAACACATTCCCCTCATGACGCTTCCTGATATGCGGGAGCGCTGCATGCGCATTGGGAGCGCAGGCAAGAGCTTCTCTCTGACGGGGTGGAAAGTCGGGTATGTCACGGCTCCTTCGGCTCTGGCGTCTGTGGTTGCCAAGGCCCATCAGGTTCTGGTGTTTGCCACGGCTCCTAATCTTCAGCGCGCTGTGGCGCATGGCCTGAATAAGGACGACAGCTACTACAAAAGTTTGTCCGCTGACCTGGAATTGCGCCGAGACATTCTTGTGAAAGGATTGCATCGCCTCGGTTTTGAGACACTTCCCGCAGATGGAAGCTATTTTGTCGTGGCGGATACGTCACGTCATGCTCAGGGGCGAACGGATGTGGAGTTTGCCGAATGGCTGGTTGAGCATGCAGGCGTGGCAACAATCCCGGTCTCTGCCTTTTATGACCCGGAGGGCGCTGAACCGCCACGCAACATGATCCGCTTTGCATTCTGCAAGAAGCCGGAAATTCTTCAGGAAGCCCTGCGTCGCCTAGAAAAAGCACTCACCTGAAGGCGGCCTCTTTCAATTCGCGTGCTATGACCCATTTCTAGTTCTTCACCATCCTCTCAGCCAGGAGATTACCCCGATGTCCATTGCCGCAGATGCGCTGGGAGCCCTTGCCACAACTGATGCCCTGTTTTTTGACCGCCCCGGTTCCCGACTGACGCGGGAGGGTGCCGAAGCACTGGTTGCACAGGGATTGGCAGGGGTAGATGATGGAGAACTGTTTCTCGAATACCGCGAAAATGAGGGGATCTCACTGGATGACGGGACAATCCGATCAGCGAGTTTCACAACCTCTTCAGGTTTTGGTCTGCGCGCAGTCCTGGGAACGGAAACGGCTTTCGCCCATTCTGATGAAATGAGCGAAGACGCTTTGGCACGTGCGGTTAGCACAGTCGGTGCCGTGCGACAGGGACGAAGTGGCGTGATGGCGCCTGGCCCGCGATCAACCAATCAGCGTCTCTATTCTGATTCCCGACCGCTGGAGGGAACGGACTTTGCAGCGCGTGCGGCAGTTCTGGGCGAAATTGACGCCTATGCCCGTGGTGTAGATACCCGCGTTGTTCAGGTCAGTGCCAGTCTGAGTTCCGAGTGGCAGGCCGTGCAGATCATGCGGCGTTCGGATGCTGGAGATCGCGTTGCGGATCTTCGTCCGCTGGTCCGTCTTAATGTATCGGTCGTGGTTGAAAAGGACGGTCGTCGCGAGAGTGGTAGTCATGGACAGGGGGGACGGTATGAACTGGATCGTCTTCTGGATGGCGCAACATGGAAAGCAGCAGTTGATGAAGCTCTGAGGCAGGCTCTGCTGAACCTCGATGCAGCGCCGGCACCTGCAGGAGAAATGGATGTGGTGCTTGGGCCAGGATGGCCAGGTATTCTGCTCCATGAAGCTGTTGGCCATGGGCTGGAAGGGGACTTCAACCGGAAGGGAACATCCTCCTTCACCGGTATGGTCGGGAAGCGGGTGGCTGCTCCTGGGGTGACGGTTATTGACGATGGGACACTACCTGAGCGTCGGGGCTCTTTGAGCATCGACGATGAAGGGACGCCAACGGGACGGACTGTTTTGATCGAAGACGGTATTCTGACGGGTTATTTGCAGGATCGCCTGAATGCCCGTCTGATGGGTGTGTCTTCCACGGGAAATGGGCGTCGCGAATCTTACGCTCATGCTCCTATGCCACGTATGACGAATACGGTGATGCTTGAAGGGACAGCGACGATCGATGAGATGATCCGCTCTACAAAGCGTGGACTGTATGCCGTCAACTTTGGCGGTGGTCAGGTTGATATTACGTCTGGGAAGTTCGTTTTCGCGGCGTCGGAAGCTTATCTGATTGAAGATGGAAAAGTGACGCGCCCGGTGAAGGGAGCGACGCTCATTGGAAATGGTGCAGATGCCATGAACCAGATTTCGATGATCGGGTCAGATGTGGCGCTTGATCCGGGAATTGGGACATGCGGTAAAGCCGGTCAGGGCGTTCCTGTCGGAGTGGGGCAGCCGACGCTGAAGTTGTCTGGCCTGACGGTAGGTGGCACAGCCTGAAAGGGTAAAACTCTCGGGCTTTCCGGCTTCTAAAGTAGCGCCGAAGAGCCGTAACTCATTTCCGGATATTGCAGCAGGCAGCATCGTGCCTATTTAAAAGGCATAAGATGTTTTGAGCTGCGATGTCCGGTTTTTTGTTTTTGCCACGGTCATTGCAGCTCAGGAGTTCACGTTGTGAAAGGAGCTCCACCATGGGGCATAATTACGCCAAGCCACTGACCAGTCAGGTCCGGATGGAGCGTGTGCTAAGCCGCTTGCCTGAAGACTGGTCTGTTCGCATTGAACGTGAGCCCGGAAAAGGGTGGCGCGCCTGGATGCAACCGCCGACGCACTCAGGCCAGTGGAGTGAGCCGCACAATGATCTGGCTGATGCGCTGGAGGAAGTGTGGCGCGCAGTCCGATAAGTCTTAGAAGGCCGGGTGGTAAATCAGCATGGCGAACACACGGTTGACCAAGGGATAGACCAGAAACTGGATTGCCAGCAGCAGGACCATCGGCGCGAAGTCCATGCCGCCTGTGCTGGGAAGGATATTCCGAATAGGGGCCAGAATCGGTTCGACGACGCGCGCGAGGGTGTTGAAGAGCGAGTAGAAAAACCGGTTACGAATATCCAGCACGCCAAAGCCCAGCAGCATGGACAGAATACAGTAAGCCAGAAGAGCCCATACGAATGCCTGAATGATCATCAGGATAATGGCGTGCAGGGCAAGCATGCTGAAAACCTCGTCGGAAAACGCGGAAGACCGGGTAAGCGGCCAGCCAGGAACAGGTTTTGTATCTGCCTCGGCGAGACAGGACAACCTCATCCGGATTGCTTGACAGAAACCGGGCTGATGGGAACTATCAAAAATGCCATGGGGCTGTAGCTCAGTTGGGAGAGCGCCTCGTTCGCAATGAGGAGGTCAGGGGTTCGATTCCCCTCAGCTCCACCATGGCAATTTCCAGAAATTTAGTCTGGGGCGAACATGCCCAGGTCAAGATGATGACCGTTTGAGTAGTTCAGGCCTTGGATACGGCCATATTCTACGATGCTAAGGTTGGTTCGGTTCAATGCATCCCGAAAGGTCTTTTCATCCTTTCGGTCTACCAGAGCGAGGGTGCAACGAGGATTCTGCTGGAGGTAAACTGCCGCGGCTTCTGGGCCAATCAACTGCGTGTGTTCGCCCACTAGGAAGACCAGGCTTGGCTCGGAATAAGATGTCGAGACAAGCACAGTTTGAGCGCATGGCTTCACGTCTTCAAAAAGTGCAGCCACTCGGGGAGCCAGGCGAATGGTTTGCAGGTTAGGGATTACAGCCAGGAAGAGGCCAGCTTGTGCAATGACAGCGGCCCCCATCGCGCAAAACGCTGCTTGCTGCCGATGATTGCGGATTAAAAGAAGAATTGCTCCTCCCATGAGAGGGAGTGCTCCGCAGAGCGCAAGGCATTCGCGGATCGAAAGCATGTGCTGCATTTTATACAGCACGACCGTGCCAGCGAAACAGAAGGCCAAGCCAACTGCGGCCCATATAACGCCGTAGAATCCGAGAGCAATTTTGCTCCATTTGGAAAGAGCTGGACGACCCCAAATCGTTAGAGCCGCGGCAGTCAGGATTGCAATGGCCGGATATGTGGGGAGCACGTAATGCGGAAGCTTCGTGGCGATCAATTCAAAGACCAGCCAGTGCGGGATAATCCAGCTCAGCAAAAACCGGACTTGAGGCAGTTTGCGATTTTTCCAGACTGACGGAATTGCCAAAGCAGCAAAAAAAGATCCAGGCCAGAATGCCAGCGCAAAGACAATAAGATGGAATCCTGGTGGTAGGCCGTGAGCTTCCTGGCCATGTGCCACTTTCCCCAGAAAGTTACGGCCAATGGCGCGTGAAAAGAAGTCCCCATGACTGACAACGTCAATCGCGACACACCAGGGAACGACTACGGCAAGCATGAGCAGCCAACCCCAGCGCGGATGCAGTCTGGACCACCACTCTCGATCACGTTCGACAGCCCATAGGGCCAGTGGGGTACAAAAGCCTGGAATGAGAACAACAGGGCCCTTAAGCATTAGGCCGACGCCCAATGCCAGCCAGTAACCGCAGGCAACCCAGACGGATGTCGGACTGTTCTTCTGACGATCGAGAAATGCCTTCAGAAGCATTGCTTCAAAGCACAGAACATCCAGGAGTAGGACTGTATCGATTGTCGCCATATGACTTTCGGCGACAAAGAGCGTCGAAACCATCAGGAGACCCGCAGCCATCAGACCGGTAACGGCTCCGAAAAGTGCGCTTCCCATCCAAGCTGTCAGGGGGATGATAAGGGCGGCGGCTATGAGGCTTGGAATGCGATAGGGCCAGGTTTTGCGCAGAACGTCTGAGCCAAAGAGTTCTTCCGCAATTTTTGCAGAAGAGGCTTCAAGCCAGTAGATGCCAGCCGGCTGCAAATAGCGTGGCTTGTCCTGAAAGCGGACGTCTACGAAATTTCCGGACGTGAGCATCTGCTCTGACGCTTCCATATAACGTGGTTCGTCACGATCCAGCGGGGGCAATGTCATGCGTCCCGGCAAGGCAAGCAGAAAGGTCACTAGCCCGAGGAGGGCATAATGCCGGAATGTCAGTTTCATGCAGAGGCTCCGTTCCGGTCCATCAGAGAATGGTGGCCGGAAAGTGTCTGAAAGGCCATCCTCGTTAAAGGATGGATCAGTGTTCGGTCAGACGATCGGGCAGGTGGGTTCGGTTTTGCAGCCACATGACACCCAGAAGATCACGGATGCCAACAAGAGCCCGATTGAAGTTGGTGTATTTTGATGAGCCGTGCAGACGGGCACGGTGCTGAACTTCGTGGCAGATCAGCGGAGCACCATAGTGCCCAAGGAGGGCCGGCAGAAAGCGGTGTACACCCTCAAACTGCGGAATACGCAGGAACATCTCACGAGAGAAAAGCTTGAGGGGGGCTCCGGTGTCTGGGCAACCGTCATTCAGGAGGCGACGGCGCAAGCCGTTGGCCAGCTTTGTCGCAATGCGCCGGGAGAGACGGTCATTCCTTTTTCGACGGACACCAACCACCAGCGGCGGCTTGGAATTGGCTGAACGTGCCAGCTCAAGCATGCGGATGATGGAAGAAGGATCGTCTTGACCATCGCCATCAATGGTCGCCATCCATTCGCCATGAGCAGCTGTCGCTCCGGTTCTCAGAGCAGCAGATTTGCCAAGGCGCCGTGGGTGGCTAAGAATTCTGAGATTTGGAAGATACTGACGTCGTGCTTCAAGAAGCCTCTCGACGGTGGCATCTGTACTGCCATCGTCGATGGCAAGAATTTCAGTATTCTCCGGGAAGCCATCAAGAACTCCAGCGAGTTCCTGACAGACAGGTAGAATATTGTCCGCCTCATTCAGGACTGCCATGACAATGGAAAGCGTCACAGGAGTCTGGGTTGGGCGGACGGATGTCATAAACTCAGGCCGCAGAACGGCGCAGCGCTTCAGGAAGGTTCTGAATGCTCTGCTCAATCAGCTTAGCAGCAACGTCCGGGCTCTCGGAAAGACGGGAGGCCACAACATCGCGAGCTGCCGAGATGGCAATGGCTGTTGCGCGCTCTTGAACTTCACGGATTGCAGCGCGCTCTGCGGCTTCAATCCGGTCGTGCGCCATCTTCTCGTAACGGCCAGCGGCTGCTTCTGCTTCGTGACGGGCGCGTTCTGCCAGAGCAGCAGCTTCCGTCTCTGAGCGGGCAATCATGGCCTGGGTTTCTGCCAGCGTCTTCTCACGCTCGCGGGTCGCATCTTCGAGCATCTGCTCTGCCTCACGGCGGAGACGGGCTGCCTCGTCCAGATCGCGGCGAACGCCTTCTGCACGGGCATCAAGATGGCTCGTGATGACGGCCCAGAGCTTGCGACCAAAGATCACGAAGAAGAGGACAAATGCCAGGGCAGTCCAGAAACGGGGTTCTTGGAACATCGTCGTCTCCTTAGGCGCTGACGCGTTTCACGGCGCTGGCGACAGTCTGTTCATCCTGTTCCCCGATCAGACGGGAGACCAGGTTCTGAGCGGTGCCAGTAGCAATCGCGGGGAGGCTGGAAAGAGCCTGCTCGCGGGACTGGGCAATCCGGGCTTCGGCGTTTGCGACTTCAGCTTCGAGACGCTTTGCGGTTTCCCGTGCATGCGTTTCAGCGCTGAGGCGTGCCTCATTCTGGATGCGCTCTACATTGGCCCGGGCCTGTGCGGCCGCTTCATGGCGGGTGCTCAGGAGTTCGGCGCTTGCGCGGTCGGACTCGGCTTTCGCACGGCGGGCAATATCGAGGTCGTTCTGGATGCGGGTGCGTCGGTTCGACAGCACGCGCTCGATCCGCGGCAGAGCGGAACGGCTAAGGACGACATAGAAGCCGGCAAAAATGACGGCTCCCCAGGCGACCTGTCCGATCAGCAGCGGATCATGGACGTTCAGCTGCGGCATGCCCGCAGCCACAGCTCGGCCCGGCACAGCCGCCAGCGGAGCGGCGAACAGGAAAAGACGTGGCGTGCGGTGCATGTTCGACCTCAGGCGAACAGGATCAGGAAGGCGATCAGCAGCGCGAACAGAGCAACGGCTTCCGTCAGCGCGAAGCCGAGCATGCCGAGGCCGAAAACGTGCGGGCGGGAAGCCGGGTTGCGAGCGATGGAGCTCACGAGCGTCGAGAAGATGTTGCCGAGGCCGATGCCGACGCCTGCGAGGGCGATTACTGCAATACCGGCGCCGATGTCACGAGCGGCTTGAACGTCCATGGTCAGGTTCCTTTAGGGTCGATACAGGGGTTGTGCAAAACCGCGCTCAGTGAGCGACGGCCTCGCGCAGATAGATGCAGGTGAGAATGGCGAAAACGTATGCCTGAAGCACACCCACCAGCAATTCCAGAGCCGTCAGCGCAATGTTGATCGCGATCGGGGCAACGGCCAGGATATGACCGAAGAAGCCCAGACCGGCGAGCATGATTGTGAAGCCGGCAAACACCTCGAGCAGAACGTGACCGGCCACCATATTGGCGAACAGACGGATCGACAGGCTGACGGGGCGAGAAAGAAAAGAAAGGATCTCGATCGGCACGAGCAGTGGCGACAGCCACACAGGGGCGCCAGCTGGCATGAAGTGCTTGAAGAAACCCAGACCCTGAAAGCGCAGGGAAGCCAGGATCGAGATCACGAACACCGTTACGGCCAGCGCAAGTGTCACTGCGATATGGCTTGTGTAGGTGAAGGAGAAGGGAAGCAGGCCGAGGTAGTTGCCAGCGAGAATGAAGAAGAACAGAGCGAACACGAACGGGAAGAAAGCAGCGCCTTCTTCACCCATCGTGCCGATGGCAAGGTCATGAATGAAGTCGTAACCAATTTCGGCTGCGGCCTGAAGACGGCCAGGAACGACGGAGGCTGGGCGCATTCCGATAAAGAGGAATGCGAGCACCAGCACAACGGCGATCAGCATGAACAGTGGAGACTGTGAGAACCGCAGAGCTTCGCCCAGAGATCCGAGAACCGGATGGAGCTCGAACTGTCCGAGCGCGTCAATCGTCGATCCGGCTGCCACGCTGGCTTCTCCCGTCATCTTTCAGCTCGGGCACCATGCCCGGCCCATTCAAAACCCGCCAGACATTCATCATGCCGGCACCAAAACCTAGCAGGGCAAAAATCAGAAGGAAAAGAACCCTGTAACCCAGCCAGCGGTCAAGAGCGTAGCCTAATGCCACACCAACCGCCAGACCGGCTACCAGCTCCGTTCCGACCCGGATCGCAACCCCGAAAGATGCGATAGAACCCGCATCTCCATCGGAGGACGTTGTGGAAAACTCTTCCGCGTGGGGATCAAGCTTTTTGCTTGCGCGCTTCAGGCGCACATCAAAGCTGTCATCCTCGTCGGAAGGGGCGTGTCCCACGCTGTCTGATCCCTTACCCTGTGCGCATCCTGTCCACCGGGCACAATGACCGGATTCCTTCTCAGCGCAGGCGCTAGCTACCGACGTGTCCGCAGGCTGTCAATGTATTCCAGCAGCGCAGACGTCGGAAGACGCCATATTTTCATCAACTCACCAGTCTGAGGCGTCGACCGCGGGGTGTATCGCCCGACGAATGATCGAACGGTAACATAGGGGATGTATCTTCT
Organism: Gluconobacter sp. P1D12_c; assembly: GCF_018812105.1. Taxonomy (NCBI): domain Bacteria; kingdom Pseudomonadati; phylum Pseudomonadota; class Alphaproteobacteria; order Acetobacterales; family Acetobacteraceae; genus Gluconobacter; species Gluconobacter sp. P1D12_c. The sequence continues at coordinate 39,433 of NZ_JACSIQ010000013.1, read as the reverse complement.
GAGTTAGGTTCGATCTGTGGTGCGTCTGGCATGTGCTGCCCGAGATAAGCCTCCGAAAGTGTCCGGAAGGCGTAATCGAGCATCGACGATGCGTAGGCAGCGCCCGGATCCCCTTCGACCGTGCCCGCAGGCCCGAAGCGGGTATAAGCGAATCGTTCGACAAAAGCGTCCAGCGGGGCACCAAACTGAAGACCGATGCTGACAGCCTGCCCGAGACAATCCATTAAACCCCGGGCCATTGGCGTTTCTCGGGTCGGGATGATGCTGACTTCACCCAGGGTGCCGTCTTCAAACTCGCTCGTGCGCATGAAGAGACTGTGACCGCCGACAGCAGTGCGCTGAGTGAAGCCGGTTTGACGCATTGGAAGCTGACGCCGAGCACCGCGTTCCAGTTTGGCGCGCAGATTCGCCAGTTCGGGTTCTGGCAACTCCGGAAGAAAATCGACGGAGCGTTCCATGGCCTTATGCATGGCGGCATGGGCTTCCGGCCTTGTCGGAGGAAGGGGAGCTTCACCAGCAAGAGCCATCGCAAGGGCGGATTCGGGCGTCAGGCCTCTATAAGCCAATCGGGCAAGGGTCGAGGCGCGGAGATGTCCGTCGCTTCGTAGAGGCGAAAAGACCGGCGCCAACCCACAGGATTCAACACCTAGAAGTGCGTCGACAGGCCCGGGTCCGGAAAATCCCGTTTCTACAGGGGAAAGGTGCTGGCCTTCCATGGCCGCGCAGGCCTCTGCCGCGAGCGCGCGTAGCCCCGGTAGAGATGTGCAGGCTGGAATGGTCGGGAGCGAGAGATTTGTGCCTGCATGCGCGATGCTTGTGGCCAGCGCGGCAATGGCTCTGGCGGCCTCTCGTCCTGCATCACTGTCGTAGTCGAGCCCCATGGATGCGAGGCATGCGTCCAGGTCCGTTAGCAGGATAATGCCTGCAGGTTCTTCTGACGGATCAGCGGGCAGATCAAAGAGCGGTAGCTCACCTGTTCGCTCCACGCGTGTTGCTGCGTGAAGTCGACGCAGGGAATCGCAGGCCAGCTTCAGGCAGGCTACGAAATGCTCTGGTGCGAAACCGTCCTCCTGAACAAAGCCAGACAGGCGCACAACAAAGCCTGGAATTTCGTCAGGATGACGTTCCCACAGGGCAATGTTGGGGGCGAGCTGACGCATCAGCAGAAGATAAGACAGGCTCCGGGCAGGAGAGGGGGCATTGGCTGGCGTTCCGGGGAGGGGCGGACACGCATCAATTGTGTCAACCCAACGTGCCGCTTCCGTCGAAAGGCGGATGGGGCCACCATTTTGCGTGATCTGGGCCAGCGCCTGCGCGGCATCATCCTCCCAGGCGGCCGGAAGGGTGACGGAGCGCGTGGCGCTGTCGTCCGGATCGGTGGTGACCCGAAGCGTTCTCATGCGAACGCCGGTCCAATGAAGACGGGCTGTCATGCTGCGAATCTACGCTGCGTTCCGGTGCCCCGGAAGCGGGAAAACGCGCCTTTTGGCCGGGTTAATGGGTGGGAACATGGGGATATGGGGGATAACATTTTCCCAGGCTGATAATCTCTGTTTCCAAAGGGAGGGTTGGACTGCGGCGATGGAGTCCGCTAGTGCAGGAAAATGATTTTTTCGAAGGTGATGTCATGAGCGCAGCCACGGGAACAGCGCCTGCCGCAGCTCGCCACGATCGGCTTGAGCTTCTGGCTGGGTTTCTGGTGCTGGTCTTTCTGGTCGGGATGCTGGTTCTGGCGATGCTGGGTCATCATCGTCATGATGATGGTGGCTACCAGGTTCATGCGTCTTTCAGCCAGATTGATGGTCTGAATGTCGGATCAGATGTGCGTCTGGCTGGAATTACCGTCGGCCATGTGATGTCTGAGGTCGTGGATCCGAAGACTTTTCAGGCCCAGGTGACATTCACACTGTCGCCGGACGTGAAGCTACCAACGGATTCTGCCGCGATTGTGACGTCTGACAGTCTGTTGGGCGGAAAATACATTGCGCTGTCACCGGGTGGCGCTGACGCTCTTATCAAGGCTGGTGGGGCGCTGACGGAGACGCAGGGGTCTATCAGTCTTGAGCAGCTTCTGAGCAAATTTATCTTTTCGGTCACGGATACGCTTCAGAAGGCTCAAAAGCCCCAGAAGCCTGCTGGTGGCCTGTCAGACGAGCCGTGAGTTCCGAGGACTTTCCCTGGCTGGATCGTGATGGGCAGCCAGTTGCCTGCGTCGAGAAAGTACGCGTGCTGAGAGAAAATGATGCCGAATTGCGTCAGACCCTGCAGGATGCGTTTGAGGACGGTATTCTGATGGGTGTTTCCCCAGATGCCATGCGCCAGTCCTTCATCGCCATGCTTGCCGATCTCGTGGACCCGAAATCCCAAGGAAACGCCTGATCATGACCAATCGGTTTCTGCTTGCCGGTGCGGCTCTTCTGGCTCTGTCTGTAACGTCATCGGCGCTTGCCGCTGTAGGGGTTGCCCCGCCGGCGATGTACCCGGCTAATACCTGGCAGGGACGGACACAGGCTGTCATTCGTGTTCTGGATCGGCTGGATGCCCATATTGAAACGTTGACGATTCCAGTGGGTGCAAATGCCTCCTACCGAACGCTTTCGGTCGCTGTCGAGGCGTGTGTCAGTCGCCCGGAAACATTGCCCGCTGACTCTGGTGCGTTGCTGCACCTGCGTGATTCGGGAGATTCGGCTCGACCACCCTTCGACGGGTGGATGTTGCAGAATGAGCCATCTCTCGGGACTTATGGCAGTTCGCTTTATGATGTGCGTGTTGTGGCGTGCACGGGAGATCGTGTTGCGCCGGACGCTGGACCGCTGCCCGTCATAAAAGCGCCTCAACTGGCCGGTACGACAGCAACGGAAGATGAAGGGGGGACCGACCAGTCTGGTTCTTCATCATCTGAAGGAGGAGCGGTTCCGCTGGCGCCAGACAGCCACGCACCGATTCCTCTCGCGCCACCTTCTGGTGGTGCACAGTCTCTTGTGCCTCCCGCCCCACCGGCATCAGCCGGACCGTCCTTGCCTCCTCCCGCAGCCGACCCCGGCCTGGAATAAGGAGTGGGCGGAGCGGGGGTACCCCTGAAACTGGAAAGAGAAGCCTACTCATGATCCAGATTCCTTTTCCGCCTTCAAAAGCTGCAATCCTGCTGGATTTCGACGGAACACTGGTCGATATCGCTCCTACTCCTGAAAGTGTGGTTGTCCCCCCGGGACTGGCAGACGATCTCCTCCGCCTGAAAGATATGCTCGGCGGAGCGCTGGCTATCGTGACTGGCCGACCGATCGCCCAGATCGACCATTTTTTGCCTGGCATTCCTCATGCCGTAGCGGGGGAGCATGGAGTGGCCGTGCGGACCTCACCTGAAAAAGACATCACCCATCCTGCTCTCCCCTCTGTGCCAGCTGACTGGCTGCAGAAGGCGGAAGATATTGTCTCTTTGCATCCCGGTGCGAGCGTGGAACGCAAAAAGGCTGGAATGGTCCTGCACTATCGTCAGGCGCCGGAGGCTGAAACGGCGTTTCGGGCGTTGACGGAGCAATGGTCACCGGAAGCTGGTGGTTTCCGTTTGCAGGACGCTCACATGGCTATCGAGCTTCGTCCGTTGGGCGTGGACAAGGGAGGAGCCGTGCGGGAGTTGATGTCTGAAAATCCTTTTCGCGGTCGCTTGCCACTCTTTGTCGGGGATGACGTTACAGACATGGACGGAGTGAGGGCTGCGCGCCAGATGGGCGGTGCTGGCTGGCTCATTCCGGATGATTTTCCTGATGCAGTCACGTTCCGCCGGTGGCTGCACGATTTATCGGAGGGGCATGGATGGGGCGCCTGATAGTTGTTTCCAATCGTACACCAGCGCCCGGAGAACGGACGCAGCCTGCGGGTGGTCTGACTGTTGGGTTGTATGATGCTGTTCAGACACGGGACAGCCTCTGGTTCGGCTGGTCCGGGGAACAGTGCGAAGATGCACTGGACCGGCCTGTCATGGAAGACCGTGCTGGGAATGTGACGTATGCCACATTTGATATGACGCCCCGGCAATATGACAGATTTTATCTGAACTTTTCCAATGGCGTTCTCTGGCCGTTATGCCACTACAGAACGCAGCTGATCCGTTACACGCGTGAAGATTGCGAGGCTTACTACGAAGCCAATGCCGTCTTTGCCGATCGTCTGGTTCCTCTTCTGAAAGAGGACGATACGATCTGGATTCATGATTATCATCTGTTCCCGCTGGCTGAGATGCTGCGGGACAGAGGGGTCAAGGGCCGGATTGGCTTTTTCCTGCATATTCCTTTTCCACCCTGGAGTGTGGCGCGTCTCCTGCCGCAATTGCAGCGCCTTTTGAAGGGGCTTGCAGGTTGTGACCGAATTGGCGTGCAGACACCGGAAGATGCCCAGAACCTTCGGGGATGTTTCGCGGAGTATGGACTCAAGGCAGAAGTAGAGGCAGTTCCGATCGGGATTGATCCGATCCGCTTCAGGCAGCAGGCTATTGAAAGTGCATCCACGGAAGACGTGGAGCAGATTGTGGACAGTCTGGTTGGAAAGCGCCTGATTATCGGTGTGGATCGGCTGGATTATTCCAAAGGTTTGCCTGAGCGGATGCGGGGGTATGAAATGCTCCTGAAAAACTATCCGGAATATCGCGGCAAGGTGACGTTCTTACAGATCACGCCTGTCTCCAGAACAGGTGTGGAAAGCTATCGTCTTCTGAAGGAAGAGCTTGATGGCTTGGTGGGAACGATCAACGGGGCATATGGCACGCCGGACTGGGTGCCAATCCGTTATACGACCTGGCCGATTTCCCGGAACGTTCTGGCGGGGCTCTATCGGGTATCTGATGTCGGTTACATCACCCCATTGCGCGATGGCATGAATTTGGTGGCCAAAGAGTTTATCGCGGCTCAGGACTCCAAGGACCCGGGCGTGTTGGTTCTATCACGGTTCGCTGGTGCAGCACCTGAGATGCCAGAAGCGCTTCAGGTCAATCCGCTGGACGCTGAAGGGATGGCAGATGCACTTCATGCGGCACTCACCATGGACGTGCAGACCCGTCATGAGGCATGGTCCGCACTTTACGGCGAAGTCTCCCGCAATACAGCGGGAAGCTGGGCCAAGCAGTTTCTAGATAGCCTGGAGGCCTCTCGCACATGACTCTGATCGGAACGAAGCAGCCCGATATGACTAAGATACTGGGAGGGCTGTTCGTTCTGGCGGGGGTTTTGGCGCTTGGGACGGCATGGTTTGCGGAGCACCGGCTTCTGCTGGCGCCGTGTGAATTGTGCTTGTGGGAGAGAAGGCCTTGGCGCGTTCTAATCGGGATTGGCGCTCTGACGTTGCTTTTGCCGCGACGTTACGCACGATATCCCGTCTTCGCGGGGCTGCTGTGCCTGGCTGTGAGTATCGGGTTGGCCGTTCTGCACGCTGGCGTCGAACACAAGTTCTGGCCAAGTCCGGCTCCCGAATGTCGCGCGCCGGTTTTTCACGGCGGTAGCTTCAAGGACTGGATGGCAGCGATGCCTGCTCGGCCGAATAAGCCCTGTGATTCGCCCGATTATCTATTCGGCTTTCCGATTTCCATGACGGAAACGGGCGGTTTGTATGCTGTAGTCGTTTTTGTGGTGGCCAGCCTCGGAAGCGTGCGCATGCTGCGCTCCCGAGGCTGAAACCCGTCAGAGTCTTGGGCGACCGCGACCGAAGATCAGGCTGATGATCAGTAGTACGAGGAAGATGAAGAACAGGATCTTGCCGATATAGGCGAAATCTGCAGAAATTCCCCCGAACCCAAGCACAGCTGCGCATAGGGCCAGGATGAGGAAGACAACCGTCCAGCGAAGCAGATCCATTGGTAAGTCTCCTGGGTCATGATGTTCCTCCAGTTGGAGAAACGGGGTGAGCAAGGCAGAACGGTACAGAACTGCTCCGGTTCAATTTCGTAATGGCTGTATTGCTGAACACATTAAAACGTGACGCCCGCTTTCCGGGGCACCTGGGTCTGAGAGGGACGCAATGACCAGATTCCGCTCGCTTTATCATCAGGGTTTTGCCCGGATTGCAGCTTGTACGCTTCCCGTTTCGCTGGCTGAACCGCACGCCAATGCGGAAAGGGTTCTCGAGGTCCTGAAGGAATGCGACCGCCAGCGTGTTGCTACGGTTGTTTTTCCGGAACTGGGACTGACTGGCTACACACTTGATGATCTGCGGTTCCAGGATGTGGTGCTGGATGGTGCCCGAACTGCTCTTGAGTGGCTCGCCAGGCAGACGGCTGACCTGATGAGTGTTGCTGTGGTCGGGCTGCCGCTTTGTCGGGGGGAGCTGCTCTATAATTGTGCAGCAGTCATTCATCGCGGGCGTATTCTGGGTGTGGTTCCCAAATCCTATCTTCCACGATACCGGGAATTTTATGAGCCCAGACAGTTCACATCTGGCTTGGGAACGTCTGGACTGGTGCGGATTGGAAGCGCTGAGGTTCCGTTTGGCGCGGACCTTCTGTTTGAAGCGCATGATCTGCCGGGTCTGACGCTGGGCGTCGAGATCTGTGAGGATTTGTGGGTGGCCAACCCTCCCAGCGGAATGCTGGCTCAGGCGGGGGCGAGTGTTGTTCTCAACCCTTCTGCGTCGCCAGTCACCATCGGCCGTACAGATGACCGTTCTCTGCTGTGCCAGGCTCAATCCATGCGGGCTTTGACCGCTTATGCTTATGCAGCGGCTGGGGAAGGGGAATCCACCACTGATCTGGCATGGGATGGTCAGGTTTCCATTCACGAGAATGGCCGTCTTCTCGCGCAGTCAGATCGCTTTCCTCAGGGAGAGCGGCTGGTGGTGGCGGATGTGGATCTTGATCTTCTCCGGCAGGAGCGCATGCGGACGGGCCAGTTTGGTGTCGGGCGTGACCGTTTCAGAACCATTGGGTTCGCTTTGTCTGCCCCACTGGAAGACCTTGGGTTAAAGCGTGACGTTGCAAGATTCCCGTTTGTTCCTTCTGATCCGAAAACACTGGCTCGGGATTGCTATGAAGCCTGGACCATTCAGGTGAGCGCGCTGCGTCAGCGGTTGCAGGCGAGTGGTGCCCAGCGTGCTGTCATTGGGGTTTCCGGCGGCCTTGATAGTACGTTGGCGTTGCTCGTTGCTGTCAGAGCTGCGGATGAACTTGGCTGGCCCCGGACGCATGTCCTTGCCTACACGATGCCCGGATTTGCCACTGGCAGCGAAAGTCGTGGGCTTGCTCATGCGCTCATGTCTGCACTGGGTGTAGAAACCAATGAGCTCGATATTCGGCCTGCGGCCGAGACTATGCTGGCGGGCATTGGTCATCCTTATGCAGAGGGCAGGCCGGTTCATGACATTACCTTCGAGAATGTGCAGGCAGGACTGAGAACAGACTTTCTCTTCCGTCTGGCCAATCATCGAAACGGCATTGTCATCGGGACAGGTGACCTTTCCGAGTTGGCGCTGGGGTGGTGCACCTATGGCGTCGGGGATCAGATGTCTCACTACAATGTGAACGCTGGAATGCCGAAGACGCTGATCCAGCATGTCATTCGCTGGTTGATCCGGGAAGGGGGGCTGGAAGGTGGTGCACCAGACGTTCTGGAGAAGATCGTCAATGCTGAAATCTCCCCTGAGCTCGTTCCGGATGTAGGGCAGGGAATTCAGAGTACGGAACAGATGATTGGCCCGTATGCCTTGCAGGATTTCACGCTTTTCTATGTGCTCAGGTATGGATTTCGTCCCTCACGTATCGCCTTTTTGGCTGAAAAGGCATGGGGAAGTGTTACAACCGGTTCCTGGCCGATGCATTTCCCTGAAGACCGGCGAAAATCTTATGATCTGGAAGAAATCTGTCACTGGTTAAGAATTTTTCTCCACAGGTTTTTTGCCACCAGTCAGTTCAAGCGCTCTGCCATGCCAAATGGGCCAAAAATCGTTGCTGGCGGCTCCCTTTCTCCGCGCGGAGACTGGAGGGCACCGTCCGATGGTAACGCACGAGCATGGCTGGAAGAGCTCAAACAGAACACGGCTATGTGAACTTTCAAACTTTTGAGGGGTTGGGGGTTCCGTACCATGGCTTTCATGCCAATATGCAGGGTACCATTTTATTCAACGGAGATTTTCCGTCATGGCTTACGCTACGACCAATCCATATACGGGTGAAACGCTTAAAACCTTCCCGGAAGCAACTGACCAGGAAGTTCAGCAGGCGATCACCGACGCGTATGAGGCATTTAAGAGCTGGCGCGACGTTTCCTTTGCAGACCGCGCCAAGGTTATGGCTGCTGCAGGCGCAATCCTTCGCCGTGACATCGATAAATATGCGAAGCTTCTCACCCTTGAGATGGGCAAGCTTTATGAAGAAGCAAAGCTGGAGACCATTCTCTCCGCTGAGATCTTTGAATATTACGCCAAGAACGCAGAAGAGCTTCTGAAGCCGGAAAAGCTTCCGGTTGCTGATCCGAAGGAAGGCGAAGCCATCCTGATCCATCAGCCGCAAGGTATTGTCTTTGCGATTGAGCCTTGGAATTTCCCGTACTACCAGATCGCTCGTATCATCGCGCCGCAGCTCTCTGCCGGTAATACGGTTCTGCTGAAGCATGCATCCAATGTGCCGCAGTGTGCTGCTATCTTCGATGATCTGATGATCGAGGCCGGCCTGCCAAAGGGCGCATTCCACAATCTTTATGCTGCCCGTCATCATACGGCCGTGATCCTGAATGATCCGCGCGTCTGTGGTGTGGCGCTGACCGGCTCTGAAGGTGCGGGCGCCATTGTGGCCAGCACGGCTGGTCAGGCGCTCAAGAAGGCGACGATGGAACTCGGCGGTGCCGATGCATTCGTCGTGCTTGAAGATGCTGATGTTGAAAAGGCCGCCAAGTGGGCTGCTTTCGGGCGTCATTGGAATGCAGGCCAGGTCTGCGTGTCTTCCAAGCGCCTGATCGTTGTAGACGCCATCTACGACAAGTTCCTTGAGATCTATAAGGCTGAGGTTCTCAAGTTCAAGGCTGGTGATCCGATGGATCCGGCTACGACGCTTGCGCCGCTTTCTTCACAGAAGGCTGCTGATGATCTGAAGGCTCAGGTTGAAGAAGCCAAAAAGCACGGTGCTGTTGTTGAAGTGATCGGTGCACCGGTTCCGGAGAAGGGCGCGTTCTTCCAGCCGCTGCTGATGACGAACCTGCATGGCGACAACGAAGCCCGTCACTGGGAGTTCTTTGGCCCTGTCACGCAGCTTTATCGTGTGAAGGACGAGGCTGAGGCAATTCGCGTTGCCAATGACTCGCCGTTTGGTCTGGGCGGTTCCGTCTTTACCAAGGATACGGCGCGTGGCGTGAAGGTTGCCGAGAAGATCCACACGGGCATGGTTTATGTGAACCATCCGACGATGGTGAAGGCTGATCTGCCGTTTGGTGGTGTAGCTCGTTCTGGCTATGGCCGTGAACTGATTGGTCTGGGCATCAAGGAGTTTGTGAATCACAAGCTGATTGATGTCGTGGATATCGACGCACCGTTCTGATTATGACTTGGCTGGATCTTGCGATCCGGCCTGTTCATGAAAAAACCCGAACAGGAAACTGTCCGGGTTTTTTTGTGCCTGAAAGACTGATCGGGGAAAGTCAGGTTCTCTGATGGGCCTTCTCTGCGGTCAGATTAATCCAGGGATGTCTGGCCTGCACATATGCGACGACGCGTGCTTTGTGGGTGGCCCGCTCTGTCGATGCGTTGGTCATGGAGCTACTGTGCTGCCTGTAGTCCGCCAGAATGGCTGGAACCTGTCGCCCGGGTAAACCCAGTTCAGCGAAAGTGCACCAGAGGTCATAATCTTCCCACCCCATTGCTTCACGTGAAACATAGTAGCCGCCGGCTGCTGCCCACGCCCATTTGGCGACCATTGCCATGGCATCAATGCGATTGCCTGAAACCAGTGTCAGGGGGTTAGAGGACAGATCTCCCAGCAGAACGGGTGCGCCGGGCGGTGTCGTTAGATCAGGGGTCTTCTTCGTGACGATTGGCCCGTTTTCGTCGAAGCACTGGATCAGCGGATAGGCGTAGGCGATACCAAATGTCATGGCAGCCAGCAAGGTTTCACAAGCATCCGAACGCAGGATGTTGTCGGCGTCCAGTTGTAGGGTGTGGGGAGTTTCTGCTGCGTCCATGCCGATGTTTCGTGCGCCACCCAGCCCCGCATTGCGGATGGACCGCCTGAAGATCAGGCGGTTGAAGCGACTGGTGTGCCGTTCCATCCAGATCCTGATGAGGTCAAGCGATTCATCCGTTGACCCATCGTCCACCACGATAAGGTCCAGAATGGGAAGTGACTGGGTTGCGACGGAGTCCAGAGCATCCAGAACGTGATTGGCATAATTGTAGGATGTCACAATGACAGTGACCTCCGCTTCCCCCAGAATATCATGGTGGAAGAGGGTCTCACTCTCCGGAATGACCGGGAGCGCCTGGGACTTCAGACGGCTCCGGGCGAGAAGGGTCTCTGCGGCTTGAGCAGCTTCCACATCACCATTGAGAGAAGATAGTGCGAGTGACATGCGCCGGGCCTGAGCTTCCGGGCTGAAGGGCCAGAGAACGTCATGGTAGGCGTTGCGCGCCAGGGTGCGGCGTAGATCGGGGTTGTTGACCAGTTTCAGAAGGGCGCGGGTCCAGTCTTCGGGCGTTTCAGCGAGCAGGCCGGTTTCGTTATCTCTTACAATGCGTCGGAAGGGGCCTGTTGGGGAAACAATCGAGGCATTCCCGGCCAGAGAAGCTTCAAGGAATTTGATTTCGCTTTTGGCTTCGCAGAAGACGTTTCCAACTTCCAGCGGAGCGATGGAAATATCAAATCTGGCGAACTCTTCTCCAAGTTCGGACAGCGGGACCATGTCTCGCCATTCGATCTGGTTTTCTACGGCTTTAAGTGCTGGAAACTCTTCCATCAGGAGAACGGGTCGATGATTGTCCTTCTCTCTGAATAGAACCAGCCGTGCATTGGGGTGGGTCTTCAGCACATGTGTCAAAGCGGGATAGGCGATTGCGAAATCACGCTGGTGGGTCCGCGAGCCTGTGGCGTATCCAATGCGGATCAATCCGTCTTCGGACGTCGCACGGCCAGGCTCACCGCGAAGACGACAGCCGAGACGCGATCGACGCAGTGTCTCGTGATCATAGACATTCGGGAGAAGGTGAACGACGGGTCGTAATTCATGCATCGCAAGCGCTAGCTCGCGCGTCGTAGTCGATCCCTGATCACAGCGCAAAAGAGTGCGGCGCATGTCTGCAAAGCAGCGCTCAATGCGTTCTTCTGTCGCCCCAACAGAGCGAATTCCATCGATGAAGTCGATGCGGGCGTAATGTGGAACGAAGACAATATCATCAGCATCAAAAATGGTTTTGACGCCTTCCTGCTGGGCTAGATCAAGGATGGTGCTGACATGACCGCTGTATTCTACGCGCCAGAAAATCATGACGTCGGCCCAGCAGATATCCTCATAGCCTACTGTGGCGCACGGCTGGATGCGCGCTTCATATCCTGCATGTCGGACAGCCTCGGCGTTTCGGGTGCATCGATAAGCCACACCCGGAGTCCTGGGTTCTCCGGCGACGAAAAGAACGTGCTGTATGCCCTCAGGGGAAGACCCGTCAGTGTCGGTGGCCTTCCTTGGGGCGGGAGGTGTGCTGGATGAAATATTCTCTTCTTCTGACTGAAGCTGCAGGTCTGGAAGCGTTGGAATATAGGGAATGAATGGTTTTCGAAATGACCGTAGAATTCGGCGCCACAGAGGTGCAGGTTGCGAGAGAAAAGCTTCCAGAGACTCCAGGCCGGCGCGGTTTTCCGTGTAGTGACGTTCAAGCTCTGTCCGCTTATGGCTCTCTTCCATCATTTTTGTGCGGAACATGTCACGTTCTTGACGAATAGGGTCAAGAATGTGCGTTAGGGCGGTAATATCTTCATTTCGGCTGCGAAGGTCTTTCGAAAGGGAACGACTCTCAATCCGAAGAGTGTAGGCCGTGCGCTCGGCTTGTTCGGCGGCCTTTCTATATCGCTGAAGCTCTGTGTTAGCCCGACGCATGGTCAGGTCATAGGCAAGTAGTTGGCGAACCCCGTGACGAAAATTGCGAGAATTGTCTGACTGACCCTTAAGGAGTTCTATAAGGGGGTGAGTACCTGCTGGGCAGAGCGAAATATAATCCGAAAGGTGTATTTCTTCTGAATGCGGCTGGGAGTTTCTTCCGACTACAACAACTGGAATGCTGGAGACAGTATTCTGTTTTTCATGTACCTGCCGACAGAGGATCAGCCCTGCGTCAGGGTTCTGGAAGATGCTGGTGAATCTTGCTTCCGGAAGATTGCCTTCAAGCTCTAGGTAGGTCTTGAGCTGGGAGCCAAGCTCATCGTCAAGAGTTGGGGACAGCAGGATAGTGGCCGTGTGCTGAGATTTATCCTGCAAACTTCTCACCAACCATGTAATTGTTCTGACAGCGTGGTCATCCCAATCTTCCTGCTGGCAGAGGAGTTTCTCGCCTGAGGCTCGTTTGGTCAGCACAATGGCTAGATCAGCCAGATACTGATCCTGCAGGGCGGGGGAGAGGGAGGTGGGGAATATGTTTGTCACAGGTGCAATTTACAGATTCGTATAGGATATGGTGTAGAAAGCATCTTAAGGCATTGTAGAGACACAATCCCTCTTTCTGTTTGTTTTTTGTGAAGTATTTTAATTTTTTATTGATTGCCTGCTGTAAAGTTTAACCTGTCATTGCAACTCTTCGTAAAATGCTCCCTTCTGTGATGGGGCATTCCTGCCCCTGCCTTTCTGTGTCTTTTTAAGCACAGTTGGGTATTGCACTGTGAGTGGACCTTTATATTGCTCCGATGTTGGGGTGGTTCTTGTGTAGGTGCGTCAGATCCTTATTGCTTTTGGTGATGAGGCTTTGATATATGCAAGACTCGTCACTCGATCATTTGGGTGGTCTGAGGGCCGCCAGTGCGAGGCAACCTTTTTAGGAGTGCATGGTAATGGCAATCACTACCGTGGTTGGCGCCTCCGGCCAGATCCTTGCGGTCACGGTCGACGGTGCACAGGCCCACGCTCTGGCCAGTCAATATTCGTCTGCTATCGCTGGTGTCAGCGGTCTGACGAGCTATGATCTGGTACCAGGCGGAAACAGTAGCCCAAGTAACGCAAGCGTTTCTCAGGGCGTTATCACCCAAGGCGGCAGCTACAGCATCACCGGTGATGTAGCTTATGTTGCTGCAGGTTCGTACGCACCGACCGATACGCTTAATGGCGCTGTTTCAATTGACCTTTCAAATGATACCGCTTCCAACATCGAGCTGCTGACAGGCAGCTGGGTCGGCGTTTCGGTTCAGGCTGGAAACCAGAACGGCGTTTTCATCGGGGGCATTGGCAACAACACCTTCGCTGGCACGGGCAAGACTGGTAACTGGAACATCGCTACCGGTTCCGGTAACGACACGATTTCTGGCACCGATGGCAACAACACCATCGATGGCGGAACAGGCAACAACCTGATCACCCTAGGTTCAGGTACGAACGTCGTTCGTTCCGAGGGCCAGGACACGATCGATGGTTCCGCTGGCACCGACACTGTTACCCTGCTGGGTGGCAGCTCGGTCGTAACTCTTGGCGCCAACGCCACGGTTTATGACACGACGTACGCAAACAGCGTATCGGTTGGTAGCAACGGCTTCATCACGGGTGGTAGCTCCAGCACGTATTTCGCGACTGGAACGACTGCTACGGTCGCTGGTGGTCTGAACGATACCATTTCTGCTGCAGGTGACTTCCAGCAGATCCGTGGTACGGGCAACAGCATCAGTGTCGATGGTTCCCTGTCCTTCCTGAATGGTACGGGCAACACCACCATCACGGCTGGCAATGCTACCATGTTCGGTGCATCCGGCCTGAACGCTCAGTTCGATGGTACGTCCGGTTACAGCCTGTTCGTAGGTAACGATGGCGACGAAGCAATTTCTGCTGCGTCTTCCCATGGTGTCCTGCAGGCTTTCGCAGGTACCGGCAACACGACCGTCATTGGCGGAACCGGTGCCGATACGCTGGTTGGTGGAACGGGCGATGCTACCCTTGAGGGTGGTTCCGGCTCTGCTAACCTGTTTGCTCTGAACAAGGGTGCTGCTGGTGGCAACTACACCATCAGTGACTTTGGCAGCGCAGCTGGTAACCTGATGGCTCTGTACCAGTACGGCCTTCAGAACAACGGTGGGCTTGAGAACGTTCTGTCCAATGCAACTGTTGCCGGTGGCAACACGACCATTGCACTGTCTGACGGTTCCAAGATCACGTTCCTCGGCGTTACAGATCTGAAGGCTTCCAGCTTCAATCTGAGCTAATCTACCCTGTTTGCTGGCTTGCCAGCATTCATGAAGAAAGCTGGGTTCGAAAGAACCCAGCTTTTTTTGTTTGTGCCCACCCCTTCACAGACTTTGGCCTTTTCTCTGATGACAGTGCAGCCCGGCTCCAACGTGACCCTCCTTCCAGGTACAGCTGAAGAAGATTCGCAGAAGGTTTTGCTTGAGAGTTATCGCAGCTCAGCACGTCTGAACGGAATGAGAGCCGATGGGCTACAAATTGAAAACACGCATCTGCGGGATCAGATGGCTCTTGTTCAGAGTTCTCTGTCGTGGCGGGTCACGGCTCCACTGCGGCTGGTAAGAGGCTTGTCTCTTGGACGGCTTCCCTCGGGCCGGCCCCTTAGAGAACTTCCTGAGCGCGTTACTGAGCTTTGGAGCAAAGGCGGTCTTCGGGCAGTAGGGGGGGCACTGGCACGCCAAGCTCTCCCTCGCTCTGGCAAGAAGAGAAACTCCGTTCTTTCAAAGGCTACCCAGCAAGTTACGTCTGACGGAGCTGTGGCTGGCCCCTCCGTTTACAGTGATATGCTTGATGAGGGCGCAGCATCCCTTGCACCAAAAATTCTGATCATCGCAGAAGTCTCCCTGCGGCAGTGCGCGAAGTATCGTGTGTGGCAAAAGCGGGATCTGCTGGAACGCCTTGGATGGTCTGTTCAGGTTGTTGACTGGCGGGACATTGGTGTTGCCATGTCCGGGTTACAGCTTTGTACGCGGGTGATTTTCTACAGGGTTCCTGGCTTCGAGACTGTCATGAAGCTGGTTGCCGAGGCCCACCGCTTGCGTCTTGAGCCATGGTGGGAAGTGGATGACCTTATTTTCGATGCTGAAGAGTACCTTCAGAATGGGAACATCAGCAGTTTGCCGCAGGCAGAGCAGGATCTGCTCATGTCGGGTGTTACCTTATTCCGGCGCTGCATGCTGGCCTGTGGCCGAGGTATCGCTTCGACACAGGCATTGGCGCAGGCCATGTTGGATGCAGGCCTGACTGACGTTTCAGTGCTGGAAAATGCTCTTGATCATGAGACGCTTGAGATTGCTGCGTCTCTTCCAAACCATAAAGGGATGGAAGAGGAGCGTGTGTGGGTTTCGTATGGATCAGGAACCAACACACATGATGAGGATTTTCGGCAGGCTCAGGCCGGGCTGATTGCTGCGATGGAAGATGAGCCGCGGTTGTGTCTGCGGGTCATTGGTCAGCTTAAACTTTCAGATGACTTTCACAGGTTCGGAGACCGTGTGGAACGCCTGACAGAACTGTCATATCGCGACTATCTCGCGGCACTCTCCCGAACGGATATTGCGATTGCGCCTCTTGAGCCCACGCTTTTCAATGACTGCAAGAGCAATATCAAATTTCTGGAGGCTGCAGTCGTTCAGGTTGCCGCCATCTGTTCCCCTCGGAATGCTTTTCTTTCAGTCATGCGACATGGCGAAAATGGCTTGCTGGCCGTTACCGATGATGACTGGAAGCGGAGTTTTCTGACCTTGGCACGAGATGTGCCATTGCGTCAGCGTTTAGCGATTCAGGCTCGTCAGGATGTGATGGAGCGATACGCGCCTGAAGCAATGGCTGTCACGCAGGGGCAAGCTGTTTTTGGTAGGCCTGTGATACCGGCGCGGAAAGCTCTGCGAGTGCTGATGGCGAATGTCTATTACGCTCCCCGCTCATTCGGGGGAGCGACGATCGTCGCAGAGGAGCTGGCAACCCGGCTCACGCAGCGCGGTATTGAAGTGGGAATCATGACATCCCGCCCACGTCTGGACGAGAATTTGTCAGGAAGTATTCGCTACGTCATCAACGGTACGGACGTGTTGTCTGCGGTTATCCCGGAGGGAACGGACCTTATTGGTGCTCTGGACAACCCGCAGATGGCCGAGGTGTTTGCTGGTTGGCTCGATGCTTACCAGCCTGATGTGGTGCATGTGCATGCCGCTCAGGGGCTTGGTACTGCCATGCTGCGGGTTTGTCAGGAACGGGGAGTTCCCTATGTTCTGACACTGCATGATGCGTGGTGGCTATGCGACAGGCAGTTCATGGTTCGGGAGGATGGGCGTTACTGCTTCCAGACCCGTATTGACCAGCAGGTTTGCCAGATGTGCCAACCTCATGCCCGACACTTGCGAGATCGTGTGACGATCATGCATCAGGCTCTGGCTGAAGCGGCTTTGTTGATAAGCCCGTCTGAGGCACATCGTCAGCTTTATCTTGCCAATGGTGTTGAGCCTGAGCGGATTGTTGTGAACCGGAATGGCTTTCGGTGGCCTGAACGATCTCGTCGTCAGAGAAAGCCTGGTTCTCGAATCCGTTTTGGATTTGTCGGTGGGACGGAGGCCGTAAAGGGATATCCACAACTCAAAAAATGTATGGAGTCTCTTGAGCGATCTGATTGGGAACTGGTTCTGGTCGATAACAAGATCAATCTTGGTTTCAGGTCCATTCATGCTGAAGACTGGTCAGTGAGGGGGGAGCTGAAAATTGTTCCTGCCTTCACGCAGACTGGGCTCGATGACTTCTATGACCAGATTGATGTCTTGCTGTTTCCGTCCCAGTGGAAAGAGAGTTACGGCCTGACAGTTCGTGAAGCTTTGGTGCGTGACGTCTGGGTTGTGACGACTGCTCCCGGCGGACAATCAGAGGACGTTGTGGACGGGGTGAATGGAACGCATCTCCCGCTTGATGGACGTCCTGAGACACTGGCTGCAGCCGTCGAATCCTTGCTGGGTCAGGCCGAAAAATTCGATGGATACGTCAATCCATTCAAGAGCAGTCTGGCCACGTACGAAGCGCAAACAGAAGAGCTTCTTGGCTTTCTGGAGCGCGTGGCGAAGCGTAAAGTCAATTTAGTGACCCATTAAAAGTGCTGGTAAAGCACGTAGTCTGTCTTCACTGGCCAAGGCCTGAACCAGTCGCGCTCGGAAACCGGCCTTTTTGTGCTGAACGCGCGGCGGGTTGTTGGCCAGGTAGAGTGCGATCCAGTCGGGGTCGAAAAAGGTTTTGTCAAGAATTTCGCTTCGCCAGAGATGGACTGACGCTACTCCACTTGGGTTGTCGCGGAGAAGCTCTGTCTTGATGAACGGTGCTTGCCCTGAGTGGAGCACGGTGCGCCAGTCTGTATGCATTGGGTTTAACGAAAGAAGGCGTGCCAGCCCCCGTTTGCTGCTCCAGGAGGCTGTCATCTCCAGTTTGGCCGCCTGTATAGCCAAGCCGAGGCCTAACTCACCATGCAAGACAATTTCCGGCTTGCTCATGTTGTTGAATGGTTGCTGGAACACGCGCCTTATCGCGGGATGATCAAGGGTTTCCCGTGTCATGACAAGAAACCATGACTGGAGATGGGCGGTAATAGCTTCTGACCGAACCATGCCCCAGACAGGGGAATGATGGGCTCGCATGTTGTCCATAATTGGCTGCAAGGGCGTCATAGGCCCAAAAATGCTGTCATTCGCAAAGAGAATTTCAGTCGCTCCCGCATCGCAGTTCCTGTTGAGCAGATCCTGCCAGGCACCAAAATCAAGACCGGAATTTTCTCTGGGATAGAGGGTCGCTGCGATTGGTGTCGGGCCAGAAGTAAAACTACTCTGAAGGACTGTTAATCCTTCCGCATCGTTTGGGTCCAAGCCGGAGACGGCGACATGCAGTTCAAACCCGCATCCCGCAATTTGATTGAGGAGATGGCGGGTGTGTGGGGCCAGTGTTGGTGCAGGCGCGTGATAGGCAAAAAGGCAGATGGAACGCGACATGAAATTCCTGACGATGGAACGCTTGGGCTGCTGAAGCGATTATATCATCGTTGCCTGATGGTATTGTAAGAAATACTTAGGAATGCTGTAAAAGATGGTGAATGTTCAGGTGTTGGAGCTGCATCCTGAGACAGGGATGCACAAGAGGAGAAAAATGCATCTATGAGTAAGGCATTTCTCGCAGCTGTTCTTCAGGACTCCATAGACTGTACAGGCGTTGCTGCACAGCGAGCAGCTAACGATCTTGTAGATGCTATTATTGATGAACTGAGACGTGAAGGAGGGTTTACTATCTCCTCCTTTGGTACGTTTACCGTGTGCGAAACAAAAGCGCGCCAAGCGATCAACCCGCGGACAGGAGAACCGGTGGAAGTTCCCCCTGGCCGGACAGTCCGGTTCAAGGCAAGCCCTGGACTGAAGCAGAATTTGTAAAGATTTGGCTGGGGCGGGAGGATTCGAACCTCCGCATGGCGGAATCAAAATCCGCTGCCTTACCGCTTGGCTACGCCCCAGTAGGTCGCGTTTACGAACGCGATGGATCGGCTTTTAATCCGAACCAATGCGTCTCGTAAAGCCCAATATCAGAATTCAAGTTCCAGTTCGTGATCGGGCAGCCCTGTAGTGCGCATGGCTTCGTCCATTTTGCGGCGGGCTGAGGCCTTCAGAATACCGAGACGTTCAGCTTTGTTGAGCGCCTGATCCAAGGCCGCCATTGTGCTTCCGAGGTCCTGGCTTTCGTCTTTTTCCCAGGCCCGGAGCGCGTGTCCCCAGACGGCGGTCAGGGCATTAATGCGCCAGAGGCCGCCGAGACCAGAGCAGTCCATGCCTGCTGCGTCAGCGAGCCAGCGCATGGAGTCCACAGTCGCACCGGCTAAAAGCGCTGCCAGGGCGGGGTCATAGGGAACGGCGTGAAGGACAGCTCTGACGCCTGTTCGATATTCTTCGAAAATATCGAATCGACGCATCATTAGGTCGAAAAGGTATTCGCGAAGTGTGCCGCCATTTCCCTCGTCACGAAGCGCGCTCTCATCGGCCAGACGCCCCAGACGGAGCAGCAGCAGTGCTTTGACCGGATAGCGGGAGCGCACAGCATCAACAGGCAGGCCTGCCTCGCGCGCTGCATCGACTAGAGAAAACCGGTGCCAGCCGTCTGAACCGGCGAGGCTCAGGGCAGACTGGAGGAGAGCAATATCGAAGGCTTCCCTGTCCAGTTCCGGTGTGCTGTCTGATGCCAGCTCATCGGTATCAAATGGGTCCTGCCGCTCTTCCATGCCGGTCTCCTGTAGAAATCTTGTTTCTTAATGGTGGGAGCGTTTGCCAGTGTCAGCAAGTTCCCACCAGAGAGAAACGATCAACCGGCGAGTTCGTCGGCCCGTTTTGTGGCCGCGTCAATGGCTTTTGAAATATTTGACGGCCATGCGTCTGGTGCCATGAGAACATTCAGGGCAGCAGCAGTTGTTCCGTTTGGGCTGGTGACAGCTTTGCGCAGGTCGGCAGCATCGTCGGGCATGTCATCCAACATCCGCCCGGCGCCGTAAATTGTTCCCCGTGCCAGACGGCGTGCTGTCGTTTGGGACAGGCCGTGCGCTTCTCCGGCCTTTTCAAGCAGTTCGGCTAGAAGGAACACATATGCGGGACCTGAGCCGGATAGGGCCGTTACTGCTGAGAGATCCTCCTCGCGGTCTACGCGGACAACATCGCCCACAGCAAACAGCAGTTCGTGGCAGAGACTGGTCTGCTCTTCTGAGGCCTGAGGAGACGCATAGAAGCCGCTGATGCCTGCGCCAATTGCTGACGGGGTGTTGGGCATAGCGCGGAGAATGGGGATAGTGGCACCGCTTTTGGAAGCTGCGTCAGACAGAGCAGAACAGGTTCGACCAGCCATGACGGAAAGCAGAGCTGCTTTCTTCATGCGGGTGCCCAGCGAGTCTCCCAAGGCGCTGATTGCGTCTTCTGCTGTCGCTGGCTTCACGGCCAGGACGATAATATCTGGCGTAAATGTCGATGGAATTTCCGAGGCGGCTCGAACGACTGAACAGGTTTCGTCCGAACCAGATCTATGACGATCAACGACAACGATGCGAGGAGGTGTGGGAGAGGCGAGCCACCCATCGAGGAGCGCGCCTCCCAGTTTTCCACAACCAACCAGTAGAATTGAAGGTGTTGATGGCAAGGTCACGCGTCTCCGACACAATCGAGCATGGCTGCGTCCAGTGCATCCTGAGGAGATTTCCCCCCCCAGAGAGTGAACTGGAAGGCGGGGTAAAAACGCTCACATTCTGACATCGCGATATCGATCAGGTCTTCCATGCTTTCACCCGGAAGTGTGGAGACACCACGCATCAGGAGCGTATGGCGAAAGGAGGGAACACCGGTTTCCGGATCAATAATGAAATGACCAACCCATAGCTTGTTGTTGGCGAGGGAGACCAGTTCATGCACGTCCGATCGACGTGCTGTGGGGGACCGTAGATCCAGCGTGCAGTTCAGGTGCAGGGCTGAAAGCTCGTCTGACCAGGTGAAATAGAGAGAGTAGTCACACCATTGACCTGGGGCCTGAGCCGCCATTTCGGACTGGCCAAGGCGTTCGAATTCCCATTCGTAGAGGCCCATGACCTGTTCCATGAGGTCAAGCGGATGGGATTCTGTTTCTGTGGTGAGTGAGGTGCTCAGGGCAGGCATGTCGGATCTCCCAAGGCCGTGGAGGCCGGAACCGGTCATGCACCGGTACGGCGCTCCAGATGTCTGCGGCCAGGAGGGGTATGACCTCTCCTGACGCTGATCACGTTATGTGGCCTTGGTGAAGTGTGCAAGTATCACGCACAGCTTCAATCAGTTCGTACGAAGATGTGTTGCATCAGGATCGCAACGAAAGCGACCGTTTCAGCCCTGAGGGCCACCCTTTTCTTCAGTTGCGAGGTCTTCGAGTGCTGTCAGGCGCGATTCGATGGCAGCAAGGCGTGTTTCTGCCTCGTCCTGTGCCATGCGCGCGCGCGTCGCCATTTCCTGAACGGCATCGAACTCATCACGACGAACCAGTTCCAGCGAGTTCAGGACTTCGTCAACGCGGGTGCGGATGATGGAGTGAAGTTCTTCGCGTGCGCCGGTAACAGCCGAAAAAGCATTGCCGGCAAGACCTGCGAGGTCATCAAAGAAGCGGGGTCTGTCAGACATGGGAGAAACTCCTGCAGAGAGGCGGCGTGTCGTGTGTGGCGCGTCGCTTGGATCGTTTTCGGGGGCAGACTATACAGGAAGGATGATTATCGTCACCGGCGGAGCCGGATTCATTGGATCGTGCCTTCATGCCGCCCTGCGTCAGCGCGGGCTGCGGACGGTTGTTGTGGACCGGCTTCGTGAGGGTGTAAAATGGCGCAACCTCGCGTCTCATGCGCCGGATCAGATCATCACGCCTGAGGCGCTCCCGAGTTTCCTAGAGACAGCGCCAAAGATCGAAGCGGTCTTTCATATGGGCGCGATCAGCGCAACGACGGCACGAGACGGAGACCTCGTCTGGTCGACTAATGTGGCGTTGTCGCAGTTTCTCTGGCGGTGGTGCGCGAAGAACGATGTCCGGATTATTTACGCTTCATCTGCGGCGACATATGGCACTGCGGACCAGCCTGAGATGTTCCGTGACGGGCTGGACGCGATTGATCATCTCAAACCGTTGAACCTTTATGGATGGTCAAAGCAGGTTTTTGATCTGTGGGTAAAGCGTGAGCTGAAAGCTGGGCATCCGGCCCCGCCGCAATGGGCTGGACTGAAGTTTTTCAATGTTTATGGCCCGAATGAGTATCACAAAGGGTCCATGATCTCCGTCGTGAAGGTCAAGTATGATGATCTTCAGCGTGGGGCTGCGGCACGATTGTTCAAATCTGACGTTGCAGGAATGGCCGATGGCCAGCAGAAGCGTGATTTCATCTGGGTCGGGGATGTTGTGAACGTCATGCTATGGCTTTTCGACCATCCGGATGTCAGTGGTCTTTTCAACTGCGGAACCGGTGTGGCGCGGAGCTATCTGGATCTGGCTCATGCAGTCTGTGACGCTGCGCATCGGGCGCGGGACGTGGAATTCGTTGAGATGCCTGAGAAGCTTCGTGGGCAGTATCAGTCCTTCACCTGTGCGGACATGAGCCGTTTGCGTCAGGCAGGATATGATGCGCCGTTTACGTCTCTTGAAGACGGAATACGGCAGTATGTGCGTGATTATCTTTCCGGAGCGGAGTCAAACCTTTGAGCCAGCCCTTGATGTTCCCTGGGTTTGACCCCGTTGCGTTTCATGTCGGCCCGCTGCCGGTGCGCTGGTATGCCTTGGCGTATATGGTCTCGTTCATCATCGCGTTGCCGATTGCGAGACGATTGAACAGGCTGGCACCGGAAGTAGCGACAAGTGAGCAGGTCGATGATTTCCTGTTCTACGCCATTTTGGGTGTTCTGCTGGGTGGTCGTCTTGGGTACGTGTTGTTCTACCGACCTCTGGATTATCTCGCGCACCCAGTGGACATCATCAAGACATGGGACGGCGGAATGTCGTTTCATGGTGGGGCCTTGGGCGTCATTCTGGCTCTGGCGTTCTTCTCTTGGAAGAACCGTCTAA
Source organism: Gluconobacter sp. P1D12_c (assembly GCF_018812105.1). NCBI lineage: Bacteria > Pseudomonadati > Pseudomonadota > Alphaproteobacteria > Acetobacterales > Acetobacteraceae > Gluconobacter > Gluconobacter sp. P1D12_c. Next base: position 16,724 of record NZ_JACSIQ010000013.1, on the reverse strand, counting down.
GCTTTCTGGCTTTTGCGGACCGGATCGTGCCGGTGGTTCCGATTGGGTTGGCGCTGGGTCGTTGCGCCAACTTTGTGAACGGAGAACTGTGGGGGCGTCCAGCATCGCCTGACCTGCCGTGGGCCATGGTATTCCCCACAGGTGGTCCTGTGGCGCGGCATCCTTCCGAGCTTTATGAGGCGTTGACGGAAGGTGTTCTCCTGTTGTGCGTCATGCTGTTTGCGGCAACGCGCCCTAAGTTGCGGGCACATTTCGGATTTCTGTCAGGGTTGTTCCTCTTTGGATATGCCTGCGCGCGGAGCTTCTGTGAGTTTTTTCGGGAGCCGGATGCGAATATCGGCTTTCTGGCCGGTGGGGTCACGATGGGCCAGATCCTGTGTATTCCGATGGCGCTCGCCGGGCTGGGCCTGATGACGTATGCCCTTCGTCGTCCGGCGCAGGAGAGCGCACATGTCTGAGGCTATTCTCAGAAGTGATGGTCTTGGCGTGCCACATGGCTTTTTTACGCGCCTCGGCGGCGTGTCCCCGAAACCTTATGACAGCCTGAACTGCTCTCTGTCGTCTCCTGATGATCTGGCGAACGTGAGCGAAAACCGTGCGCGCGTTGCGCGGCAGATCGGGGTTGAGCCAGAAAAGCTTCTGGGTCTGAAGCAGACGCATAGTGACATTACGGTTCCAGTGACCAGAGAGACGGTTCTCTGGGCTATGGGGCATGGGCAGGATGGCGATGCGCTGGTGACGGATCGCCCTGACGTGGGTGTTGGGGTCATTACGGCAGACTGCGGGCCTGTTCTTCTGGCTTCCGAGGATGGGCGGATTGTGGGAGCCGCGCATGCAGGATGGCGTGGAGCGGTAGGCGGCGTCCTCGAATCTGCTGTGACGCAAATGAAAGCTCTGGGCGCCACGAATATTCGGGCAGTAGTCGGCCCTTGCATTGGGCCTGAGAGTTATGAGGTTGGCCCGGATATGCGGGATGCCGTTCTGGCTAAGGACGGGAACGCAGGCCTGTTTTTCTGTGTGGCGGAACGGGCAGGGCATTTCATGTTCGATTTGCCAGAATACTGCTTGGCGCGGCTGAAAGCTGCTGGTGTTCAGCAGGTTGAAGTTCTGGGTGTGGATACATTGACGGACCAGAGGTTCTTCAGTCACCGCCGACGGACACTCGCAGGCGGTGGCCATATTGGTCACCAGATCTCAGCAATCCGGCCTCGCGTTTCATCATAGTATTGCAGAGTGCCGCAGCGCTTGTGCGGATCGCTGGGACTGTTATCGTTCCGGCATGAAAATGCTTCGTCCTGCTCAGATTCTCTGTTCCATGCTGGTGGCCGCCTGTGCCGGGGGCGTAGCCTACGCCGAACCGTCTCATCTTCTGGTTCGTAACGCCCTGATCTTTTCAATGGCCGATGGACAGAAAGCGCCTTTTAAAGGGTATTTTTCTGTCCGTTCAGATGGCGTGATCGATCATATCGGCCCCGGAACTCCTCCCAAAGATCTTCAAGCGGATCAGGACATGGATCTGCACGGACATTGGGTCATGCCAGGGTTCATATCCGCTCATAGCCATCTCTGGCAGGCTGCGTATCGTGGCCTCGCGGCGGATCAGACGTTGATGGGATGGATTACGGCTTTGTATTCCGGAAAGGCGAGTGTGGCGCGACCTGAGGATATTTATTGGTTCACTCTCGATGGCGCGCTGGATCATCTCGCTCATGGCGTCACGGCTGCCTATAATTTCAATTATGGCGGGGCGAGCCCGAAGATGGTCGTGCAAACGGATCGTTTGCAGTTTCAGGCTGAAACTGCTTCCGGCATTCGATTTGTACATGGTCTTGAGCCATTGCCGGGTAAAGCCGATGTGTCATTTGCAAAGGCTCGCCAGCATGTTGGGGATTTTCTGGCGTGGTCCGCTGGGCAGCATGTGGGGTCTACGTTTCTGTCCGTGATGATCAATGGTGGGACGGGATTTCACGACACCGGAGACGTTGCGAAGATCGAAGGCGCGTTGATGCGGGAGTATCATCTGTCCAACCAGAGTCATTATCTGGAACCACCTGAGAACGTTTTAGCTCAGCAGGCCCGCTTCCACTGGTTTGAAGATGAAGGCATTCTCGGGCCGCATCTGATTTTCGGTCATTTCATTCATACGACGCCTGAGATTATTGCCCGATCCGTAAAAGCTGGGGCGTCCATGGTCTGGAATCCGCTTTCAAATGGTCGTCTGGCGTCAGGGACGGCGGATATTCCGGCCTATCTGAAAGCTGGTTTGCGGGTTGGTATGGGAGAGGATGGGGAAGCCAGTGCGGATCTGGCAGATCCTTTCGAGAACATGCGGACCGGGCTTTATGCCATCCGGGACAAGTACCAGAGTGCTGCAATCATGAGCCCGTATGATGTGGTGCGACTGCACACGCGGGGGAGTGCGGATGTTCTGGAAGTCGGGGATCGGCTTGGAAGCCTGGAAGCTGGGAAATTTGCGGATTTTCTTGTGATTGATCCGACCAATCTTGGGTATGTGTTTGACCCGTATGCCACGTTGGTTTTTGCTGCGGCTCAGGAAAATTTGGCGGAGGTCTATGTGGGGGGCGTGCTGATGGTTGAGCATGGCAAGCCGTTGAAGCAGGATTTTGCGCATGTTCGACAGGAAGCTGATCGACGGGTTGCGGCCTCTGTTCAGCATTAAAAAAAGCCGGGGTGTGATCCCCGGCTTTTCTTTGTGTCAGACGCTGTGGGTTTTGGCTTCACGATCCCAGAAGCGGAGCTTCCGGCAGGTTTTGATGAAGGGTTCGAAATCTGCCTCGCTTTTGATGGCGATTACACCATCGTCCATCTCGTCGGTCGTGATGCCGCCTTTTGCCAGAAGGGGGGCAGCGTCCGGGCCGTAAGCGATGAATTTGGCGTGGGCGAACGCATCTGCCACGAAGTCACGGGCTGTTGCTTCCCTGCTCAGAAGCTTTGTCCCTTCCGCAGAAGAGAGAAGCACGACCGCGTCGTAAAGCACGGATGGGGCGCCGACGATTTTCTGGCCAGCCGAGATGGTCTTGCCATCTGTCAGCGTTACGCCGCCGACAACGGGGGCGACTAGTTCAATCAGTGTGCCTTCCGCCTTTGCGGCTTTCTGGAGAGCGTCCAGCAGGGCTGCATCCGTACCCTCTGTAATCACGACACCCAGTTTACGGCCTGCGAAGGAGGCGGGCCCGTTCTTGAGGATGCTGAGCGCTGTTGAGGCGGCCAGATCCGTGATGGGTGTACGGGCGGCCGGAGCTGGGGCGGGGAGCTCTTTCAGGCCCAGACCTTCGGCCACGCCCTTGGCCAGCGTTTCATCCACATTCAGAAGATGGGCGATGACGCGGGAGCGGATGTTTGGTGTTTCAACCTTGCTGAGCTCGAAGACAAACGCGTTCTTGATGTGCGTTTGTTCGGGCTTTGTCTGGCTGATGTAGAACTGGCGTGCCTGGCTGTAGTGATCGGCGAAGAGTTCACCGCGTTCGCGGGTCGTGCGACCGTTGTCATCGGGAAAGTGCCTGTAGCCGGTCTTGGGGTTTTCACGCGGGCCTGCACCCCAGGAGTTGGGTTCGTAGTTTACGCGACCCTTCGGGTTGTGCATGGCGGCGTGGCCGTCCTGCTGGAAGTTGTGGAACGGGCATTTGGGCGCGTTAATGGGGATATGCGTGAAGTTCGGGCCACCGAGACGCTTTGTCTGCGTATCCAGATACGAGAAGTTCCGGCCTTGCAGGAGTGGATCGTTGGTGAAGCCGATACCGGGGACGACATTCTGGGTGCAGAAGGCGACCTGTTCGGTTTCGGCGAAGAAGTTGTCCACCATGCGGTCCAGCACGAGGCGGCCAATTCGGCGCACGGGGACGAGTTCTTCCGGGATGAGTTTGGTCGCATCCAGAATGTCGAAGTCGAATGTGTCGGCGAAGGCGTCATCAAAGAGCTGTACGCCCAGTTCCCATTCCGGATAGTCCCCTGATTCGATGGCCTGCCAGAGGTCACGGCGGTGGAAGTCAGGGTCGGCGCCATTGATCTTGACGGCCTCGTTCCAGACAACTGACTGAAGGCCCTGCTTCGGCTTCCAGTGGAACTTCACGTATGTGGATTTTCCTTCGGCGTTTATGAGCCGGAAGGTATGGACGCCGAAGCCTTCCATGAAGCGGAAAGAGCGGGGGATGGCACGGTCTGACATGATCCAGAGGAGCATGTGGACGGTTTCGGGCGAGAGTGATGCGAAGTCCCAGAAGTTGTCATGGGCGGACTGCGCCTGCGGAAAGCCGCGATCGGGCTCTTCCTTTACGGCGTGGACCATGTCCGGGAACTTGATGGCGTCCTGGATGAAGAATACGGGCATGTTGTTGCCCACGAGATCCCAGTTGCCCTCCTCAGTGTAAAGCTTCACGGCGAAACCGCGGACGTCGCGGGCGAGATCGAATGATCCTTTGCCACCTGCGACGGTTGAGAAGCGAACGAATGCCGGGACGCGGGTGCCGGTTTTTCCGAGGACGCTTGCGGTTGTGTAGTCAGACAATGAGTCTGTGAGTTCGAAGAAGCCATGCGCGCCGTAGCCCCGGGCATGAACAACGCGTTCGGGGATGCGTTCGTGATCGAAGTGGAAGATCTTTTCCCGGAAATGGAAATCTCCCAGAAGCGTTCCGCCGCGTGGGCCTGCCTTCAGGGAGTTCTGGTCATCGGCGACGGGAACGCCCTGCTGGGTTGTCAGGGTCGGTGTGTCGCCATTTGCGGTCTGATGGGTTGCGCCCTGAGGGCCGCGCTCGAAGGTCTGGTCACCGATGGTCACGGTGGTGCGTTTGTCTGCCGTGTCGCTCATGGTCCGGTCCGATCTGCTGTCGTCGCGACTGTCCGGACTGAATAATGCCGGGCACGTCGTTTCGAATTCGGTAAGTCGATTTCCGGTTTGGGAAATCCTTCACTTTAGAAGTCTGAGTCCCGGGGAAATGTTCCGGAAAATAATTTGGTGAAATGTTCTGAACTGAAGGAAAGAGTGAGCCGTTAGGGTTCCTTAATTGCATCTTTCATGCAGCTCAGGAGGCTTGAATGCCTGTCGATCCTCGCAATCGTTATCCTCAGCCTCCTTTTGAGGGGCAAAGTCAGCCTTTTCCGGGGCTGTCATCAAAAATGACGCCGCAGCCTGATTACGGCGAAAAGACCTATCAGGGCTCTGGAAAACTCAAGGGGCAGGTGGCCCTGATTACCGGTGGGGATTCCGGGATCGGACGTGCTGTGGCACTGGCCTTTGCCCGTGAGGGGGCGGAGGTTGCGATTTCCTATCTCGAAACCGAAAGTCAGGATGCAAAGGATATTGCCGGGCAGATCGAGGCAGAGGGGCGTCGTTGCCTTCTGCTACCAGGGGATATTCGTGAGGCGACGCATTGCAAACTGCTTGTTGGCAAGGTTCTGGAAGAATTTGGTCGTCTCGATGTTCTGGTGAACAATGCAGCGTTTCAGAACTGGGCGGAGCATCTGGAGGATATCAGTGACGACGACTGGAAGCGCCATTTTGATACCAACACGCATGCGCTGTTCTATCTGACGAAAGCTGCTCTGCCTCATCTGAAGCCGGGGGCGTCCATCATCAATACGTCTTCAGTCAATCTGAAGACGCCGCCTCAGATCCTTGTGCCGTATTCCATGACGAAAGCAGCCATTGCGAACTTTACGGTGAGTATGGCGCAGCAGCTTGCGTCCCGCGGTATTCGGGTGAACGGGGTTATGCCGGGCCCGATCTGGACGCCGTTCATTGCGACGGGAATGCCGGAAGAAGCGCAGAAGAGCATTGGGTCTGACGTTCCGCTGGGTCGTCCAGGTCAGCCAGCTGAACTGGCTGGGGCCTATGTATATTTTGCGGACCCGCAGAACAGTTACACGACGGGCGCTTTGTTGCCTGTGAATGGCGGGATGCCGATGCTCTGATCGGGCCGGATATTTTGGATTTCAGTGGAACGCCTACTCCTGATCGAGCGGGCGTTTTTCTGTTTGGGGACCGAAGAGCAGAGTGATGCAGGCTCCTGTCAGGAGAATACCGGTTGTGAGGCCGAAGACGCCGGGGAAACCGGCTTTCGGGTAAATCCAGCCAATCAGGACGGGCGACGAGATAGCGCCCAGACGGGCGATTGCGGAGGCTAGTCCCATGCCTCTTCCGCGCAGGGATGTTGGGAAGAGTTCGGGCGTGTAGGCGTAGATGCCGCCGTAGGTTCCGTTCATGAACATGGACAGCAGGATTCCGAAAAGTAGGACCTGTGTGGGTGTCTGGCTTGCGGCCATGCCGATGGCACTGATCCCGCCACCGATCATGAAGGTAGCGACGGTGGCGCGTCGGCCGAGACGTTCCGTGCAGAAGGCTGAGGCCAGGTATCCGGGGAGTTGTGCGGCGTAAATCGAGATGGCGTAGGCGAAGCTGCGGGTCACGGTCATGCCGCGCTCGATCATGAGGGTCGGGATCCAGGTGAAGAACGCGTAGAAGCAGAAGGTGATGCTCAGCCACATGGCCCAGCTCATGAATGTGGAGCGTCTGAGGCTGGGGGCGAAAAGGTCGCTCAGGGGGCGGTTTGTTTGCCCGGCTGTATCGGGGGTTGTCGAAAGACCGGCGGCCAGTCCGGCGCTTTGTTCGATGGCTCCGACAATTCGGCAGGCTTCGTGCGTTCGCCCCTGCTGATCGAGCCATCTTGGGGACTCGGGAAGGGTACGCCTCCACCAGAGGAGCATCAGGACGGGTAGGGCTGTGACAACCAATGCCCATCGCCAGCCATCCGGTGATGAGGGGACAATCATGAATCCGAGAATGGCTGCGGCGACGTAACCGAAAGAATAGAAGCCCGTGAGGCTGGCCGTGAAGGCGCCGCGATAACGGGATGAGACGAACTCGCTCAGATAGGGGGCGATGATCGTGGCTTCTGCGCCGGCGCCCAGTCCTGCGAGAAGACGGGCGCTGAAGAAACTGCCGAATGTGTGGGAGACTGCCGAAAGAAGAGAGCCGATCGCGTAGAGCGCGAGGGCGCTCATCATGACGGAACGGCGGCCGGACCTGTCGGCCCACCAACCTGCCAGCAGGGAGCCGAGACCGTATCCCAGATAAGTGGCGCTCCCCAGAACACCGAGGGAGGGGCCGGACAGGTGCCATTCCGTTTTCAGAACCGGGAGTGTGAAGGCAACGATGGCGGAGTCCAGGCCGTCGAACATGTATCCGCAGCCTCCAAGGATCAGGAGCCGACGATGGAAGGGGGTGAAGGGCAGGTCTTCGAGGCGTTGGGCGATGCTCATGGATTCTCTGTGACGGAGGCAGCTACGGGACTTGCGACAGACTATCCGGCGGTTTGGGGGAGGGTCCAGCTATGGTGAGGCGGGTTAGGAGGACGATAGATTTCGGGAAAAAGGTTGTATTGAGCGCAGTTTTCCGCTACTCCGCCGCTCGCGCAGGCACCCCTGGAGGTTTGCGTGGTTAACGAAATTCAATACGCAGGAGCGTAACAGTGGCTAAATTGACGACACTTGCTGTCTCGACGCGCGCGAAGGCTGGTAAGGGGGCAGCGCGCGCAACGAGACGTGCCGGGCTGGTTCCGGCTGTAATCTATGGTGGCAAGCAGGAGCCTTCCATCATTGCTCTTGATCCGCGCGTGATCATGAAGGAACTGCACCGTGGTGGCTGGTCCTCCCGCGTGTACAACCTGGAAGCAGAAGGCGCAGAGCCGGTTGCAGCCCTGATCCGTGACGTGCAGTTGCACCCGGTTTCCGATGCTCCGATCCACGTGGACTTCCAGCGCGTTTCCGCTGGCACGAAGGTTCACGTTGAAGTCTCCATCGTCTTCACAGGCGAAGAAAAGGCTCCGGGCATCAAGCGCGGTGGCGTTCTGAACGTTGTTCGTCACTATGTTGACGTTGCTGCTGATCCGGCCAACATTCCAGAGCACTTCACGGCTGACCTGAGCGCTCTGGATATTCATGACAGCGTTCGCTGGGCTGACCTAAAGGGCACTGAAGGCGTTGCTCTGACGGGTGGCCAGAACACGGATATCGTGATTGCCTCTATCGCACCGCCGACCGTCGATGCCGAGATGGAAGCTGAAGCTGCTGCCAAGGCTGCTGCTGCTGCTGAAGCCGCTGCAAAGCCGGGCGCAAAGAAGAAGTAAGTCATGAGGCTCTGGACCGGTCTCGGCAACCCCGAGCCGGGGATGAGCCGTCATCGACATAACATCGGCTTTATGGCGGTTGATGAGATCGCCAAGCGCCATGGGTTTTCCCCATGGCGCAAACGCTTTCGGGGGGAGACTTCCGAAGGCGTTCTTGGGGGGCAGAAAATTCTGCTCCTCAAGCCGATGACCTACATGAACCTGTCGGGCGACAGCGTTCAGCAGGCCGCGCAGTTCTTTAAGATCGCGCAGGCCGACATCACCGTTTTCCATGATGAACTCGACCTTGCTTTCGGCAAGCTGCGTATCAAGCGTGGCGGGGGAGCGGCTGGGCATAATGGCCTTCGCTCAATGGATCGCTGTCTTCCCGGACCAGATTACTGGCGTGTGCGGATGGGCATTGGCCATCCGGGACACAAAGATCGGGTGCACGGGCATGTTCTCGGGAATTTCGCTAAAGCGGAAGAGCCGGAGCTTGAGCGGTGGCTTGAGGCAGTTGCGGATGCTGCGCCTATTCTGGCCAAGGGCGAGAATGAAGCGTTCATGACAAAAGTGGCGCTGCTTACGGCCTGAGTGCCGCGAGACTTCAGGTCTCTTATGATCGGCTTTTTTCACTGTTATAATGTGCGGGTATCGTTGCCGGAGAGAGTTCTCGGGTGGGAATCGTATTCTGCTGCCTGTTTTGCAGGGCGCAGGTGTTGTCCGTAGGCGTGGATTCTGCGAACACAGGGCAACTGAATTCTGAGACTGGGTTAGCCAAGATGGCGGCCTGAAAGATGGAGAGCACAATGGGTTTCAATTGCGGCATCGTTGGTCTGCCCAATGTTGGCAAGTCCACGTTGTTCAATGCTCTGACGGAAACAGCCGCAGCGCAGGCAGCGAACTACCCATTCTGCACCATTGAACCGAATACGGGCCGCGTTGCTGTGCCGGACCCGCGCTTGGATATTCTGGTGAAGATCGGCAAGTCCCAGAAAGAAATTCCGACCAGCCTTGAGTTTGTTGACATTGCGGGTCTGGTCCGTGGTGCGTCCAAGGGCGAGGGGCTGGGGAACCAATTTCTAGCGAATATCCGTGAGACGGATGCGATCATCCATGTTCTGCGTTGCTTCGAGGACGATGACATCACTCATGTCGAAGGTGGAGTGGATCCGGTTCGGGATGCAGACATTATCGAGACCGAACTGATGCTTGCGGATCTGGAAAGCCTTGAGAAGCGCCAGATCAATCTTCAGAAGCGTGCGCGTGGAAATGATCGTGAAGCACAGGCGCAGCTTGAACTTATGGAGCCGCTGATTGTGGCACTGCGTGATGGCAAGCCTGCCCGCACGGCTGTGCCTAAAGGCCAGAAAGAGGAGGCTGCGCGTCTTCAGCTCCTGACGACGAAGCCGGTTCTGTATGTTTGCAACGTTGAGGAGGCTTCTGCTGCCACCGGAAACGCGCACTCGGAGGCGGTTCGCAAGCGTGCTGAGGAAGAAGGCGCTGGTGTTGTGATCGTGTCTGCTGCGATCGAGGCTGAGGTCAGCCAGTTGCCGCAGGAAGATCGCACGGAGTTCCTAGAAGGGCTTGGCCTGAGTGACAGTGGCCTGGATCGTGTGATTGCAGCTGGTTATCGCCTACTGGGTCTACGGACATATTTCACGGTAGGGCCGAAGGAAGCGCGTGCCTGGACCATTACGGCTGGAACGAAAGCGCCTCAGGCTGCTGCCGTTATTCATAATGACTTCGAACGTGGCTTTATTGCCTGCGAGACGGTTGCTTTTGATGACTATGTAGCCTGCAATGGTGAAGCAGGCGCCAAGGAGGCTGGGAAGTTGCGGATCGAAGGCAAGGAATATGTTGTACAGGACGGAGATATTCTCCTGTTCCGATTCAATGTCTGACGCTGCAGCTATTCTGAAAGGCCTGACGGATAAAGCCCGTCAGGCTGCTCGTGGATTGGCGCGAGCGGATGAGGCGACGCGTAATCTGGCACTGAATGCTGCTGCTCAGGCACTTCGTGCCAACAGCGCAGCAATCGTTGCGGCAAACGAACAGGATCTGGCCGGGCTTTCTGATGATCGGACCGCGGCATTCCGGGACCGTCTGACTTTAACGCCTGAGCGCGTTGAGGCCATGGCAAAGGGTCTGGAAGACGTTGCAAAGCTCCCTGATCCGCTTGGACGCATTCTCGCAGAATGGGAGCGCCCTAACGGGTTGCTGTTCCGTCGTGTTGCTGTGCCGCTCGGTGTCATCGGCATGATTTACGAAAGCCGGCCGAATGTTGGGGCTGATGCTGCGGCTCTTTGCATCAAGTCTGGCAATGTTGTCATTTTACGTGGGGGAGGCGAAAGCCTGAATTCGGCGCGCGCAATTCATACGGCGATGGTTGAAGGTCTAACGGCTGCCGGCCTTGATCCGGCTTGTGTACAGATTTTGCCGTCTGCCGATCGTGCTCTGGTGGGCGCGCTCCTTCAGGCTGCTGAGGGCGTGGACCTCATCATTCCACGTGGTGGAAAGTCTTTGGTGGAGCGTGTTCAGCGTGAGGCTCGGGTGCCTGTTCTGGCCCATGCCGATGGGCTGAACCATACCTATGTTCATGCCAGTGCTGATCCTGAAATGGCGCGTCGGGTTCTTCTGGATGCCAAGATGCGCCGCACAGGAATCTGTGGGGCGACAGAAACGCTTCTGATTGATCGGGCGATTGCTCCGGCGCTGCTACCGCACATTGTGGATGATCTGGCTGCCAAGGGCTGCACATTCCGGGCGGACGAGGCTGCCAGATCTATTGTTTCGACCTTGTCTCCTGCCAGTGCAGCCGATTTCGATACAGAGTGGCTGGATTCGATTCTCTCTATTGCTGTTGTTGATGGCGTTGAGGAGGCTCTCGACCATATAGCGCGCCATGGCAGTGCTCATACGGAAGCGATTATCGCGGAAGATCCTGAGATTGCTGCTGTGTTCATGAATGGGACCGATAGTGCGGTTGTGCTGTGGAATGCATCCACTCAGTTCTGTGATGGTGGTGAATTTGGCTTTGGGGCTGAAATCGGCATTGCCACGGGACGGATGCATGCGCGAGGCCCGGTAGGGCTCGAACAGTTGACGTGTTATCGCTACGAAGTGCTTGGTAACGGACAGGTGCGGGGCTGAATACGATCCCGACGTTTGGCGATGGCCGACGTATGCGGATTGGCCTGCTGGGTGGTTCTTTCAATCCGGCGCATTATGGTCATCTGAAGGTGGCTCAGCAGGCGTTGCGCTCTCTGCGATTGGATCAGGTATGGCTGATGGTCTCACCTGGGAATCCTCTCAAGCCTCGAAAAGGCATGGGAGCGTTCAGGGCGCGCCTTGCGTCAGCCCGGAAGATCGCTGATGGCCGTCGAATCTGTGCTACGGATATAGAAGCAAGGCTGAAACAGCGTTTTACAGTGAAGACTGTGGCATTGCTTCAAAAGCGCTTTCCTCATGTTCAGTTTGTCTGGTTGATGGGAGCAGATGGGCTGGCGCAATTCTCTCGCTGGAAAAACTGGAGGATGCTGGCCCGTATGGTGCCTATAGCGATTCTGCCGCGGCCAGGAAGTGTAACGCCTGCTTTGCACGGGGCTGCGGCGTCAGCTTTACGGCGAAATCGACGGCCTTCGAGGGAAGCTGCTATACTGGCGCAAAGAAAAGGATGCGCATGGACGTTCCTTTCTGCGCCGCAGAACGATATATCGGCTACAGCGTTGCGAGAGTCCGGGCAAATCTGTCTGGAACCGGATCAGGAGTAAAAGCCATCACCAAGACGACCTCAACCGACCCGAAGGCCAAGACCACGCGTCGGAAAACCAGCACCCCTGATGCGGCACTGGCCGAGGCTGCCAAGGTGCCTGGAACGCCTCGCAAGAAGGCTGCTGCTGCTGGCCCCAAGAAGACTACCGTCAAGCGCGAGCCTGTACAGCCCGATGTTCTGACAAAAATGCTGTCCATCATCACGGCCAGCCTTGAGGAAGACAAGGCAGAAGACATCGTGGTTTTGGATCTGGTTGGCCGTGCCAACTTTGCAGACCGTATGGTTGTGGCAACGGGTCTGGCAGATCGTCAGATTGCAGCCATGGCGCATCATATTGAGAAAAAGCTGGGCGAAGATGGCTTCAACCGGGTTCTGGTTGAAGGTGCGAATGGCAGCGACTGGGTCCTTCTGGATGCAGGGGATGTTGTTGTTCATCTCTTCAAGCCAGAGAGCCGTGAGCTCTATGCTCTTGAGAAAATGTGGGGCTCTGATCTGGATTCGAGCGAATCCGAAGTGACTGTCGGTAAGGACGAAGAGCAGGGCTGAATGAAGCTCGTTGCGATTGGGCGATTGAAGTCCGGGCCTGAACGGGAACTGTTTGACCGTTACGCTGCCCGGATTCGTCCTGTGCTGACGGTGACAGAGATTGCGCCGTCCAAAGGCTCCGTTATGGAGCAGAAGCGCAAGGATGCTGCGGGGCTTTTGGGAGCCTGTCCTGAGAATGCTTTTGTCATTGCCCTTGATGAGGGGGGAAAGACGTTCAGCAGCCTGCAGTTTGCAGCCACGTTTGCTCGGTGGCAGGAAACTGGCCGTCCATTACACTTTTTGATTGGTGGAGCAGAAGGGCTGGATGGATCAGTGATCCAGAGAGCTGATGCCGTTATTGCTCTGGGGGCGATGACCTGGCCCCATATGCTTGTGCGTGTGATGATTGCCGAGCAGGTTTTTCGGGCTCAGGCTATCAATTCGAACCATCCTTATCATAAAGACAGTCGGCCGGATTAAGCCGTTTCTGAGCGATTGGGCATAAAAAAAGCGGGGCTTTTAGCCCCGCTTTTTGCATCTGAAGTCTTCTTATCGGATAGACCGGTTCGGAGCGTCAGATGTGAATGCATCGTCTGGGGCTTCTGCAACTTCCGTGTTGCTCATCGGATGGCTCAGAGCATTCGATCCTCTAAAGATCGCACGATGACGGAAGGTGGTTGCATGGCTTTCGCGAGCGACCATGACCTGCGGAGCCTGGCGTCCGTCGTCTGCGCGGCCATAGATGAAGCCGTATGTCGGGTAGATGCTACCAAGACGGCCACTACGGTCGTTGAGGGCAACGCGAACGGCGCTCCAGTCATTGTTGGGTGACACGTCAACGACGCGCACGTTGTGCGCAATGCCATTGGATGCCCAGTGAGACTGGTCAATATAGATCGTACGGTTGTTCTCGACAGCCCGTACCACAGCGACGTGACCTAGAGGCATACGACGGATGCCACGGAAATTTAGAACCGACCCCGCTTCCGGAGCGTTACCACGGGCGTATCGGCCTGCAGCATTATACCACCAATCCCGTGCATTGCCGTGCAACACAACAGCGGATGCTTCTTTTGCATAAGCTACGCACTGAATGACGTGCGCAGTTGAAAAGGTGTGATGATGGTACGCATGAGATGCGCGATGGGAGCGGAAGACACCATGACCACCGTGCGAACTACGGAGGTGTTTGGCCTGTGCATGACTCGCAAAGAACATGACAGCGGAGAGCGCCAGGGCAGAGAAAAATGTTTTCCGGCAACTTTTATGCGTCACGATCTTTTTGATCCTGAATAGGCTTGTGTCGTTCGGGTTACAGGGAGCTAACAATCTTCATGCAACCCTGACAAGGGCAGAATGCATCACTGAGGGTTAAATTTTCATTTCTAATGAAAATCTTTCTCGTGTCGCATTCTGCCTTAATTGTGCCGTATTTGGTCGGGTGGCTTATTTCGTGGTTGTCAGCATGATTTCCACGAGGATGCGCGGGTCAGCCATGACAGCCTGAACGCAGGCGCGTGCAGGAGCTAGTCCCTCCGGGAGCCATGCGGACCAGTGCGTGTTGAGAGCATTGCGGTCTGCGATGTCTTTAAGCCAGATCTGTGCCTGAAGAATGCGGGTATTGTCTGTGCCGTGTTCTTCGAGAATGGCATCGAGTTGAGCCAGGACGTCTTTGGTCTGGCCATCGATATCTTGTGACAGGTCTGAGGCGACAACGCCTTGGGTAAAAACAAAGCCATGATATTCCACAGCCTTGGAAAGAATGGCGTTGGGTTCTGTGCGAATGATGCGGCTCATGGGGGTATCCTGATCCCGAGATTGGAAAGCCCCAGAGTGAGGCGGCTTTAAGAAGCGGTCAATCACCTCTTGGCTCCCTTGTCGTAGGGGGTGGGACGCGGTATCGCCGGGAGGTATCGCTAAACTGGCCGTGCGGGAGAAAAAACCGTGGTCCCTTTGAATGTCAAAAGAGTGCCTGTGACGCCGATCCGGCAGAATTGCACGATCCTCTGGGACGAACGGAACCATGCCGTGGTGGTCGATCCAGGGGGCGATGTGGATGAACTGCTCTCCCAACTCCGTGGACTGACGGTTGAGGCTATTCTTCTTACACATGGACATCTTGATCATGCTGGTGGCGCTGATGAACTGCGGGAACGCCTGAATAAGATTCAATCAGATCCTGTGCCTGTTCTCGGGCCAGATCGGCGTGATGCGTTCCTGCTGAGTAGTATTGAGAAACAGGCTGCGCATTTTGGTATGACAGGGATGGTGAGTGTTGTTCCGGACCGCTTTCTGGAAAGTGGTGAGACACTCCAACTGCTGGGCCATGATATCGAGGTGCGTCATATTCCCGGACATACGCCAGGGCATATCGTGTTTGTGGATCATGGCAGTCGTCGTGCCATTGTTGGCGATACATTGTTCCGCCGGACGGTAGGCCGAACCGATTTTGCTTATGGGGATGCTCCTGCGCTGATTGCAGGTATTCGCCAACATCTCATGAGTTTGCCGGATGAGACTGTGGTGCTGTGTGGGCATGGAATGCCTACGACCATTGGGGAAGAACGCCGGTCCAATCCATTTCTTGTTTCTGAACGATAAATTTCAAAGAGGGTTTCCCATGCGTGTGATGGCTTGTTCCATATTAGGTGCGATAGGTGTTCTCGCGAGCGGTATGACGGCTTCCGCCTATGCTGCAGAAGAACCTATTCGTCAGGCGCAGCCTGTTCTTCCGACAGCACCTTTGACAATCACGACGCAAGACGGGGTTAAGCACTCGTTTACGGTGGAGTTGGCCAAAACCTACAGGGAACAGGAAGTTGGCGAAATGTTCCGCAAGGAGCTGCCCAAAAACAAGGGAATGCTTTTCCTTTGGCCGCAGCCGCAGGTTTCGGACATGTGGATGAGAAACACACTGGTATCCCTCGATATCGTTTTCATTGATTCCACCAATCATGTTCATGCCATTGCGGAGAAGGCGGTTCCGCTGAGTGAGGCAATCCTGAGTAGTGACGGGGTTGTGGCCAACACGCTTGAGCTTGCTGGAGGGGTTACGGAAGAGTTGGGTATCCGCGTAGGGGATACCGTAAGTAGCCCGGCACTGAAGCACTGATACGTGAAGGTTTTAGTTACCGGAGCGGCGGGATTTATCGGTTTTCACGTCTCGCATGCCTTGCTGGCGCGAGGCATGGAGGTAGTCGGCGTTGATACGCTGAACGATTATTATGACCCGCTCTTGAAAACGGCTCGCCTGAACAGACTGAAGTGTCAAAAAGGGTTTGTGTTCGAGCAGAAGGACGTTTCTGACCGCGAAGCTATGCGATCAGTCGTTGATGGCCATTCTGATATTGAAGTCATCGTTCATCTGGCAGCTCAGGCGGGAGTTCGATACTCACTCGTAGACCCTTATTCCTATGTACAAGCGAATGTCATGGGGCAGGTTGTTTTGCTGGAGGCATCCAGAAGCCTGAAAAGGTTGAAGCATTTTGTCTATGCGTCTTCGTCCTCAGTCTATGGTCGCAACCAGTCGTTGCCTTTCAAAGAGAGTGATCGCGTGGATGAGCCGGGCTCACTTTATGCGGTTACAAAGCGCGCAGGTGAGCTGACGGCCTCCGCATATGCTTATCTTCACGGTATTCCACAGACAGGCTTGCGGTTCTTTACCGTCTACGGGCCGTGGGGTAGGCCAGACATGGCTTATTACGGTTTCGCGAAAGCTATTTGCGAGGGCCGTCCGGTCACCCTTTACGAGGGAAAAGGACTGTCTCGGGATTTCACCTATATAGATGACATCACATCGGGTGTTCTTTCGATCATGGACGTTCCTCCTCAAGTGGGTGAGGCGCGCATCTTGAATCTGGGGGGAGATCGCCCGGAAAAAGTGACGACACTGATTGCTCTGCTGGAAAAACATCTCGGGCGATCTGCATGCATAGAACATCAAGCTCGCCCCGTGGCGGATATGGAGAAAACCTGGGCGAGCCTGGAGGATGTGAAAGCATTATGTGGCTGGACTCCGAGCGTCTCGCTTGAGGATGGGGTTATGAAATTTGCCCAGTGGTTCAAGGATTTTCATAAAAAGTCAGTTTTTTGATTTTTATATGATTTTTTGATTGACGGTGTGTGTGGGTGGCCGTATAAGCCCGTTCACCGACGCGGCGGGGCCTTCTTCGAGGGTCTGGCCGGGGCGGTTTGAGATGCTGATCTTTGAAAATTGAATATGGAATTGGAAGGGATATGTTGGCGGCGTTTTGGTGCTGCTGGTTTTGGGATTATTTTCCTGAGACCTGAGTGTCGAAGTGTTA
>NZ_JACSIQ010000120.1:0-679 GCF_018812105.1 Gluconobacter sp. P1D12_c | reverse complement strand
GCCAGGATGCACTGCGATCGCCACGACGCTCCAGCATTTTGTCCAAACGACAACGGGTTTCCGGCGGCAGATCCCCTGCAAGTACGTCATGGACAAGCTGATCGGCCTGCTGGCGAGCACGGAGCACCAAGGCTTCAATGACAGTGACCGACGGCAGGAGAATGCTTCGGCGACGCATCTCGTCAATCAGGATCGCAGCCATGCGGGATGGCTGGGTCACATGATGTGCAATTGGCATCGCGAAACCGGTCATGTCATGAAATGCCGACCGATCGAAGGTTCGGTAGCCATAACGCTTCATCAGGTGGGCCAGATGGGATCGACGGGTTTCGTCACGACGTCCGTAATGGGACCAGAGCCCAGGGGACAGGTCGAGCTGCCGCGCAACAAATGACAGAATGGGAGCCGGTGGTGTTTCACCAGATTCCAGCACCCGTCCCGGCCAGCGCATGTAGAGCATGACCATCGTGAAACCCAATCGGGAGGTTTCTCCGCGGCGGGTTGCGATCAGATCGAAGTCATCCTGGCTGAGTGTAAAATGTCTCGTGATCTCGCGATCATCGACAGAAGGCTCGTAATGTCGGGCGAGAGCTTCACGGGTCAGAAGACGGCGCCGCGCCATGATCGGATGTCTCCTTCATGTGTCCGGAAGGGGATCGTTGGACGGACTGTCCCGGAC
>NZ_JACSIQ010000119.1:0-680 GCF_018812105.1 Gluconobacter sp. P1D12_c | reverse complement strand
GATTTAGGGACACCTATCGTGGCTTCGCCTTCATCACGCTTCGTGAAAAGCTCAGCATCATTGATGACACGCTTCTTCATCATCTTCAGAGATCCATCAGACTGATCTCGAACGATGCGAAGCCTCTCATCATTAAGAGACCCCTTGAACTCCTTAAACGATCCGTACCTCTGTATCAGTCGCGTATTGAGTGTCTCATTATAGAACCACTCAAGATGGCCATCCTCCATCGTCTCAATATCGTTCGGCTTAGTCACATATTTTGTGACCTCATCAACAGACTCAAGAGTTCCCGCATCCTTAACAATGCACGACATCCTCTCACGAACATCAGCAAGAAAATCCTGCCAGCMGTTCCMCTTCAAATACGGCAGATCAAAGAGGATATTCATATGCATGTTAAGGGTTTCATGATCCTCATTATGAGTGAACTCAGTCCCCCTGAAATACAGATTTGAACCATATTTTTGATTGAGCCAACGGAAGCAATCAGAGAGCTTGCGTGTCCATTTCCTATGCTCCGCCTTGAGGTCATCATATATGCGGACGTTCTCACCGCAGGTGATAACCATGTACCGCAGATACTTCCCCTTATTCGGGAGAATGTTATCAATCCAATAGGTCAGCTCATTCCTCAACTGGCGACGCTCAGCAACAGCAACAGCAGGAATGAACATGAT
>NZ_JACSIQ010000118.1:0-681 GCF_018812105.1 Gluconobacter sp. P1D12_c | reverse complement strand
AGGAAAAATATAGAGAAATAGAGAGAGAAGTACAGAGGCTTGAAAATCTGTTCAATATAAAGGCTGTGCGATTGAAGGCACGTTATGAGACCAAGGCTATTCGTTATATGTTTGGGAATGGGGTCGAGGTTTATTGCGGTTGGGAAAAGCCTTACGATATCATGACTTGTTTGCATGACCATTATATTGACCATTCTTTTCCTGTGAAGGATGTGAAAAGTTATAGAGATTATTTGCGTTGTCTTCCTTCGCATTCTTCTTTGTTTTTGGATTACATAGAAAGCAGGGGATATGGTTTTTTAAKATTCAACGAATATTTGAACGATGACGAGGATGATTTTTGTTACGAGTGTGTTTTTGTTAATGACAATAAAGATGAGATACGCCTTTGGGTTAAAGATTTAGAAGAATGTGACAAGGATGGTTTGTATTCGAGTATCGATAATTTAGATTTGGAAAATTGTACGTCTGATGATTTTAAAAGAAGACTCTCAACGATTTGCGAGAAATTTTTTGGATCGTTGTCATGAGTTATCAATTCGCACATTTTGAGATGCTGAGTCGTAAAGTGCTTGTAAAGCCTTCCGACAAGGCAACGAAGTCTAAGAAGTGGAATATTAAAGAGACTATAGATGAGGCTACCCGGAGAAATCCGGATGCCTGTTTGCATGTTGAAAATCC
>NZ_JACSIQ010000117.1:0-682 GCF_018812105.1 Gluconobacter sp. P1D12_c | reverse complement strand
CTTGCCCGGTTGAGCGGGCTTGGTGATGAGCTCGAAGCATTTTCCCGGACTGTGGATTTTGAAGTGTTCCGTCCTGATCTGGAGAAGGCACTGGCCTATTCAGATGGAAGCAAAGGCGGGCGACCGCCATTTGATCCGGTGCTGATGTTCAAGATCCTGGTGATCCAGACGTTGAACAATTTGTCTGATGAGCGGACGGAATATCTGATCAACGATCGCCTGTCGTTCATGCGCTTCCTTGGGCTGGGGCTTTCAGATCGTGTTCCTGATGCCAAAACACTCTGGCTGTTCCGTGAGCGCCTGACGCAGGTGGGAGCGATCGAGGGTCTGTTCAACCGTTTTGACGCGACCCTGCGGCACGCCGGCTATCTGCCGATGTCGGGCCAGATCCTGGATGCAACGCTGGTGGCGGCTCCAAAGCAGCGCAACACGAACGCCGAGAAAGCCGATCTCCGGGCAGGCCGTATTCCCGAAGACTGGCAGGACAAGCCGTCAAAGCTGTCGCACAAGGATCGCCATGCGCGCTGGACGCTGAAGTTCACGAAAGCGAAGCGGCAGGACGATGGAACCATGCCGTCGAGTGATCTCGCTATCCCATTCTTTGGCTACAAACCCCACGTCTCCATCGACCGGAAGTATCGGTTCATCCGMAAATGGAAGACAACAGATGCCGCCGCCAGTG
>NZ_JACSIQ010000116.1:0-684 GCF_018812105.1 Gluconobacter sp. P1D12_c | reverse complement strand
TCAAAATACTATGGCGTGCATTGTTCTGTCTTGGCCAGGTGAGATGGATGCCGATTGTAAGCGTTGGCAAGCTCGGTCGGTCAAGTGGTTGCAGGACACGTATGGGGACCAGTTGAAGACAGTCATCAGGCATGATGATGAGGCTTTTCCTCATCTTCATGCTTTCATCGTTCCTGATGATTTGAAGGCGATCAGCTTACATCCTGGGGATAGTGCAAAGCAGAAGGCCAAGGCGGATGGGTTATCTCCAAAGGAACAAAATGAAGCCTATAAGCAATCGTTTAGAGATTGGCAGGACAGTTATTGGGATAAGGTCGGGAAGCMTTCTGGCTTAACTCGTATTGKTCCAGGTCGTAGGCGTTTAACTCGGGACCAGTGGAACCAGGAGAAGCAACAAGCCAAGGCTTTAGCTATTGCTCTGGCTGATGGTCGTGCTGTTGCAAAGCGTGTTGATGCTGCAAAAGCTAAGGCTGAAAAGTTTGAGAAGGCTGGCACGTTGGTTGGTGCTGTTTCTTCTGCTGTTGCTGGTGGTGTTGTTCAGGTTTCTGAGTCATTCACGAAAAGCCGTTTTGATGATGKTGAGAAGTCTCGTGAAAATGAAATTCATTTATTGAAGAATCAAAATGAGAAGTTGAAAGCGAGTAATTCATCACTAAAAACAAAAATTCACAAAAGTAATGAATC
>NZ_JACSIQ010000115.1:0-686 GCF_018812105.1 Gluconobacter sp. P1D12_c | reverse complement strand
GTTCAAATAGGGGTCACGACACGAAAGTGTACTTTACGTACGCTTAGAGTGAACCCAACAAGAACGTTGAGGCTGTTCTGCTGAGAGTTCGATAGACAGTTGGCCGAGAAATAGAAAACAGTTCTGAAAGATCGCTGATGGAGTAATCGCCGGTATCATACATCCGGCGAAGCTCTTTTTGCTGACGTTCAGAAAGCTTGGGTTTCTTTCCGCGTAGTTTACCTTTGTCGCGTGCAACGGCCATCCCTTCACGAGTACGCATCCGGATCAGATCGGCTTCAAACTCCGCGAAAGTCGCAAGGATGTTGAAGAACAACTTGCCCATTGGATCAGACGGATCGTGAATACTGTTCCCAAGTTGAAGCTTCACGCCACGGGATGCCAGGCTGTCGCCAATAAGCCGTGCATCAGGGACAGAGCGGGCCAGTCGATCAAGCTTTGGTACGACCAAAGTATCGCCACTACGAACAGCCGCCAGTGCCTGGTCAAGGCCGGCCCTTTCCCGGTTCGTGCCGGTGAAGCCCTTGTCGGTGTAAATACGATCGGCAGAAACACCGAGTTTGAGCAGTTCCTGATGCTGGGCCGCGAGATCCTGTTTGTCCGTCGAGCAGCGGGCATAGCCGATCATTATGTGTGTCATACGGGAAAGTGTAACGTATAAGGCCCCATGACTGCAAAACATATGG
>NZ_JACSIQ010000114.1:0-689 GCF_018812105.1 Gluconobacter sp. P1D12_c | reverse complement strand
CCGAGGGGTGCAATATGCCGCGCCAGGTCATCGGAAATGCCGAGCGTTGCGATGGCAGACTGAAGATAGCGCGTATTCCATAGGATAACCGCTGCCACCAGCAGGTTTAAACCTGACGCTCGATAAGCCTGATTTTCAAAACGCCGATCCCGCAGTTCACCAAGCTGGTTGAAGAAGAGCGCCCGAGCCAGCGCATTCCGGGCTTCTCCCTTGTTGAGCCCTGCCTGGGTTCGCCTGCGCAAATCCAGATCCTGTATCCAGTCGAGCATGAAAACCGACCGCTCGATCCGGCCAACTTCACGCAAGGCCACAGCCAGACCATTCTGACGGGGATAAGATCCGAGCTTCCGCAGCATGGCCGAGGCCGTCACGGTTCCACTCCGAATGGATGTGACCAGACGCWGCAGGTCGTCCCAGTGGGCCGCAACATGATCGGTATTGATCGGGTCACCGGCCATTCCACTCAGGAGATCACCGGGGCTTTGATCTGGAAACAGGTGAAGTTTCCGCTCTTTCAGATCCCGTATCCTGGGCGCAAATCGATAACCAAAGAAGGGCATCAGCCCGAAAACATGATCCGATGCCCCACCCGTGTCGGTATAATGCTCTTCAATGGAAAGCCCGTTGGCATGATACAGCAGCCCATCCAGAACATAGGGTGCTTCACCGGCCGTCGCCGCAATCACCCG
>NZ_JACSIQ010000113.1:0-693 GCF_018812105.1 Gluconobacter sp. P1D12_c | reverse complement strand
TGGCTGCTCCAAAGCAGCGCAATACGAAGGCTGAGAAAGCGGATCTCCGGGCAGGACGTATTCCMGAAGACTGGCAGGACAAGCCGTCAAAGCTGTCGCACAAGGATCGCCATGCGCGCTGGACGCTGAAGTTCACGAAAGCGAAGCGGCAGGACGATGGAACCATGCCGTCGAGTGATCTCGCTATCCCATTCTTTGGCTACAAACCCCACGTCTCCATCGACCGGAAGTATCGGTTCATCCGCAAATGGAAGACAACAGATGCCGCCGCCAGTGATGGCGCGCGATTGAGAGAGGGGCTTCTGGATAAAGCCAATACCGCCTCAAGCGTCTGGGCCGATACCGCGTATCGCTCGAAAGCCAACGAAGACTTCATGGAAAAGCAGGGCTTTGTCTCAAAGGTCCACAGGAAAAAGCCGCATCTCAAGCCCATGCCCCGCCACATCCAGCGGTCCAACGCAGGGAAATCGGTGATCCGGTCGCGTGTCGAGCATGTCTTTGCCGATCAGAAATCGCAGACGGGTCTGTTCGTCCGAACCGTGGGTATCACCCGGGCCACCATGAGGATCGGCCTGGCCAATATTGTCTACAACATGCGCCGCTTTCTCTTCCTCGCAAGGTTGAACGCGAGCGCGTAGTCATCCAGGGAGACAGCCCCTGATCTGCTCAAAACGCAGAKCAAAAGCACCCCAA
>NZ_JACSIQ010000112.1:0-693 GCF_018812105.1 Gluconobacter sp. P1D12_c | reverse complement strand
GGCCATAAGGCTTCAATCTGATCGCATTGCTGACAGGCTTGAAGGTCTGGCGATTCAGTCTAGGCGTAAGAAGCAGGATGGAACCTTTTTCAAGGTTGGTTTGCTGTCTGGATTAGCTAAGCAGATGGATGAACAGTTTAGGCATATCATGTTCATTCCTGCTGTTGCTGTTGCTGAGCGGCGCCAGTTGAGGAATGCGCTGACCTATTGGATTGATACCATTCTCCCGAATAAGGGGAAGTAGCTGCGGGCCATGGTTATCACCTGCGGTGAGAACGTCCGCATATATGATGACCTCAAGGCGGAGCATAGGAAATGGACACGCAAGCTCTCTGATTGCTTCCGTTGGCTCAATCAAAAATATGGTTCAAATCTGTATTTCAGGGGGACTGAGTTCACTCATAATGAGGATCATGAAACCCTTAACATGCATATGAATATCCTCTTTGATCTGCCGTATTTGAAGGGGAACGGCTGGCAGGATTTTCTTGCTGTTGTTCGTGAGAGGATGTCTTGCATTGTTAAGGATGCGGGAACTCTTGAGTCTGTTGAGGAGGTCACAATATATGTGACTAAGCCGATCGATTTTGAGACGATGGAGGATGGCCATGTTGAGTGGTTCTATAATGAGACACTCAATACGCGACTGATCCAGATGTACGGATCGTTTAAGGAGTTCAAGGGGTCTCTTAA
>NZ_JACSIQ010000111.1:0-693 GCF_018812105.1 Gluconobacter sp. P1D12_c | reverse complement strand
ACTAGGTCATGTTGACAAAAAATCTGATCCAGAGCTTTGCTGCGGCGAGATTGAGGAAACTCATGAAGGACAAGGCGGTTTTGTCGTAGCGCGTCGCGATACGGCGCATCTGCTTGAGTTTGTTGAACATCCGCTCGATGCGGTTGCGGTCCCTGTAACGCCACCAGTCTGTTTTCTGTGGAGCACTGCGGCTTTTGCGTGATGGAATAACCGGCAGGATCCCGTGGATCAGCAGATCCTGGCGGAAGCTGTCRCTGTCATAGCCCCGATCAGCCAGCATGGCTTTGGGGGGCGGGACAGACAGCTTCATCAGGGCGTCTGTGGCTTTGTAGTCCGAGACCTGGCCTCCGGTAAGGACAAAGCCAAGAGGGCATCCCTGATTGTCACATCGGACATGGATCTTGCTCGTAAAGCCGCCGCGTGATCGACCAAAAGCCTCCGAATGAGCCCCCCTTTTGCGCCCGTAGCCTGTGAATGGGCACGGACTACGGTACTGTCGACCATATGCTGCCAGTTATCGGTCAGGTCGAGGTCTATCAGGGTTTGCAGCAGAGCATCCCACACCCCCTGCTCAGCCCAACGCCGGAACCGGACATAGACCGAGTTCCATTTGCCGTAGCGCTCATGCATGTCCCGCCACGGACARCCTGTGCGCAGAACATGCAGCATACCATTGAGAAACAGGCGGTTGTC
>NZ_JACSIQ010000012.1:0-72646 GCF_018812105.1 Gluconobacter sp. P1D12_c | reverse complement strand
ACCCAATCATCCCTGGACGAACGGTCAGGTTGAGCGGATGAACCRGACAATCAAGGAAGCAACCGTCAAACGCTTCCATTACGACAGTCATGAGCAATTAAGGACACACCTCAACGACTTCATGGCAGCCTATAATTTCGGGCGAAGGCTCAAGACCCTCAGTGGCCTCACACCTTACGAGTACGTCTGCAAAATCTGGACTTCAGACCCAGAAAAATTCATCATCAATCTAACCCATCAAACCACGGGACTAAACAGCTAGATTGATCGGATATGCTCTAGCTCGGCCGCTCAAAGATATTCGGGAGTGAAATTTTTTTGTATTCGGTCCAGTCATAACGATATTCCGGTTATACGTTCCGCGTCGAATGAGTTAGGCTGTCATAATGCGTTATACACTCCGGCAGTTAGAGTACTTTGTGGCGGCCGGGGAGGCCGGCTCCATCCGGCACGCGTCCGAACGCCTTTCGATTTCCCAACCTTCCATCTCTACGGCGATTTCCCATCTCGAGCTTGAACTGAACGTCCAGCTCTTCATCCGTCACCACGCGCAAGGTTTGTCCCTTACAGCCGTGGGGCAGATCCTAATGGAAGAGGCCAAGCGCGTGCTGGGGATGGCTGAAAACCTCTATTCTCTGGCTGCGGAAACCACAGATCAGGTGAGGGGGGCGCTCTCGGTGGGCTCAATGGTCACGCTTGCCCCCATGATCATGCCTGAACTCGTTCACAGTTTCTGTACGCGCTACCCTGCCGCCGAAATCCGTCAGGTGGCGTCTAATCACGAATGGCTGGCCGAAAAACTCAAACAGGCCGAAATTGATATCGCCATCACGTACGACCTGCATCTTCCTCCCGGGATCGAGTTCATTCCTCTGGTCAGCCTTCCGCCACATGTCCTCGTCAGCGAAAACCATCATCTGGCGCAGCGCTCGTCCGTGGATCTGGCCGAGCTTGCGGCCGAGCCTATGATCTTCCTCGATCTTCCCCTCAGCAGGCAGTATTTCAACGCCCTCTATCACCACGAAGGCCTGCAACCTAATATCTACGCCCGCTCCGCCGAGCAGGAAGTGGTACGAACCATGGTCGCCAACGGCTATGGCTATACACTGGCGAATGTCCGCCCCTGTTCCGATATGGCCCTTGACGGAAAGAAGGTCGTTCGCGTGCGGCTGTCAGGCGATCATCGCCCGATGGTCATCGGCATGGCAACATGGCAGGGCGTCCGAAAATCGCGCCTGCTGGACCTTTTTGCTCATCACTGCCGCTCCTCGATTTCCGACACGGCAATTCCGGGCATGAAACCCCTGGCCTAGGACCGGCCCTGATTATTCGGCGTAATCGGGCTCTTCCCGATCGAGGATGAGCTTCATTTCCTCGAAATGCCTAATGGAAAAATCCCGGATCTTTTCCCAGTCCCGCGCCGTTCTCTCCGCCACGTCGTCCGACAGAACGGAAAGCTCACGGCCTGTGGAATAGGCAGTTACAAGGATCTGGCACGCGCGTTCGATTGTATACATGTCATCGAACGCTTCTCCAACCGTCTCCGCAACGATCAGCACGCCGTGATTGCCCATCATCAGCCGCGTTCTGTCTTTCAGAAGAGATGCCACGCGCGCGCCTTCCGCCTCGCTGTCTGCCATGCCTCCATACTGGGTGTCCACGGCAACCCTGTTAAAATAGCGGGCCGTGTTTTGGTCAATTGGTAAAATCGTAGGATCACGCAGTGTAGAGATTGTCGTGCTGTAGATCGGATGCAAATGCATCGCGACCTGCGCCGCCGGATTCAGACGATGCAATTGTCCGTGAATCGCCCACGCAGTCGGGTCCAGATCGCAGGCAGCCAGACTGTCGGCATTGTTCGTATCGACCAAAACCAGATCGCTCGCCCGGATACGCGAAAAATGCCGCCATTTCGGATTGATCAGAAAGCGCGACCCATCTGGCGAAACCGACATACTGAAATGGTTTGCGACGGCCTCATGCATTCCAAGCCGGGCTGCAAGACGGAAGGCGGCGGCAAGATCAATCCGTGCTTTTTTCTCGTCATGTGCGGTCATGAAGGCGATCCTTGAGAAAGATGGTCTGAAATATCGGTCTTTCCGATGTTCTAAAGAGTCGCCGATGGACGGCAAAGACGGATTTATCAAATGCATCCCCCCGTTTTTCCGATGCAGCACACCGAAAAACTCTTAGGAAAAGACTAAGCAACGATAATTAATTCGATTGTTTCTCGAGGCATATCGTTTCCATACAACAACGGAGAAGTCTTCCTGAGTTGTGGAAGAATTCTTCTGTCAGTCCAGTAGGAAATGTCCAGCATGACAACGGAAAACGTTGATACCCTCATCATTGGCGCGGGCCAGGCCGGCGTGGCGATGAGCGAACACCTGGGCAAAAGAGGGGTGCCGCATCTCGCTGTGGAGCGCGGAAACATTGCTCAGAGATGGCGTGCCGAACGCTGGGATTCCCTTGTCGCTAACGGTCCCGCCTGGCACGACCGTTTTCCGAACCGGACATTCAACAAAACAGCGCCCGACGGCTTCGCCCCCCGTGCCCAGATTGTCGACTATTTCGAATCCTACGCCACCCAGATCAACATGCCCATTCGCTGCGGCGTCGAAATACGGCACCTTCGCAAAGCCGCAGACGGCATCGGATTTGAAGCGCAAACGGCAGACGGCACCATCAGGGCACAGAACGTCGTCGTCGCAACCGGACCGTTCCAGAAGCCGTCCTTCCCCGACATCATCCCTGCAGAGTTCGACGTGCACCAGATGCACTCGAACAGTTATAAAAATCCTCAGCAGATTGCCGATGGCGGCGTTCTGGTCATCGGGGCAGGGTCGTCCGGCGCACAGATCGCGGACGAACTGCGCGCTTCCGGTCGGGACGTCTGGCTGTCCGTCGGTCCGCATGATCGTCCGCCCCGTCGTTACCGTGGCCGTGATTTCGTCTGGTGGCTTGGCGTGCTGGGATTATGGGACATGAAAGTTCCCAGCCCCGATACGGAACACGTCACCATCGCCGTCAGCGGCGCTCATGGCGGCCACACTGTCGACTTCCGTGACCTCGCCGCCAGCGGCATGACTCTGCTGGGCCGGACCGAGAGCTTCGAGAATGGCTGCCTGCATTTCGCTCAGGATCTCCGGAAGAATATCGAAGGCGGCGATGCCAACTACCTGTCGATGCTCGACGCCGCAGATGCCTATGTCACGGCGAATGGACTGGATCTCCCCGAAGAGCCCGAAGCCCGCAACATCGGTGCCCTCCCGTCCTGCGCCACAGACCCGATCCGGAGCCTCGACCTGAAAGCAGCCGGGATCAAAACCGTCATCTGGGCCACCGGCTACAAGTTCGATTTCAGCTGGATCGACATCGACGTCCTCGATGCCCGTGGCGCCCCCCGCCACGAACGCGGCGTCTCCGTCGTTCCGGGCCTCTATTTCCTGGGGCTGGCCTGGCTGTCGCGGCGCGCTTCTCCCTTCATCTGGGGCGTCTGGCACGATGCGGACTATCTCGGAGAGCATATCGCAGACCGCCGTCTGGCTCTGGCAGGCTGACGGCGGAGGCGCCCGGTGTCCGTTTCCGAAATCGAGAGCATCCTCTCGTCGCTCGTCGGCTTTCCCAGCGTCTGCGGGCTGCCGAACGGAGGCATCATAGACTGGATCGAGGCGCATTTTCTGGCCTCTGGCGCGCGGGTACGCTGCATCCCCGGAGACACCTCCAACGGTGTTCCGGGGCGCTACAGCCTGTTCGCCACAATTGGCCCAAAGGCGGCAGGCGGCATCGTCCTGTCCGCCCATGCGGACGTGGTGCCGGTCACCGGCCAGAACTGGTCGTCGGACCCGTTCGTCCTCACACGGCGCGACGACCGGCTGTATGGCCGGGGCAGCAGCGACATGAAAGGCTTCCTGGCCTGTATGCTGAACCTCGCCCGCAAGGCTGGCGCGGAGGGTGCACCGCCGCTCAAACGCCCGCTTTACCTCGCTATTTCCCATGACGAAGAGCTCGGCTGCCTCGGGGTCCGCTCCCTGATCGCAGGCATTCGCGAAGACGGCGAATTCGACGATCAGGGTGCGCTCGGCTGCATCGTGGGCGAGCCGACGGGCATGCAGGTCGCTCTCGCTCATAAAGGGAAAATCGCGTTCGAAATCATCTGCCACGGACAGGCTGCCCATTCCGCAAACCCGTTCCTTGGCAAAAGCGCCATCACCCTCGCAGGCGACATGGTCACGGCGCTCTCGCGGTTGCAGGAGCACATCCGCCAGACCGAACGGCACGACACACGCTTTGGCGTTCCGTTCTCCACCGTGCAGGCAGGCCTGATTTCCGGTGGAGCGGCGCTGAACATCGTCCCGGACCTGTGCACGATCACAGCCGAACTGCGCCTTCTGCCCGGCTATGAAGGCGCGCCCTATCTGGCCTGGCTGGAAGACGCCGCCCGTCAGGCCACGGAAAAACTCGGCGGCGGCGAGATCGAACTGCGGATCACGAATGCCTATCCCGGCCTGAACGCCACCGCCTCGAGCGACATCTGCTCCCTTGTCCTGCACGAAGCCGGGCAAAATCAGGTCGGCGTCATTGATTTCGGCACTGAAGCGGGGCTTCTGGGGGAACAGCTTGGACTGGACTGCATCGTCTGCGGCCCCGGTTCCATCGCGCGCGCCCACAAGGCCGACGAATACATTACCCTGCCCGAACTGGCCGACGCCGAACGCTTCCTTGACGGGGTGCTCGACCATCTCAGACGATGAGCGACCCAGACGCCGCGCGTTTCATGAAAGACACCGCCCATGACCTTTTCCATTGTCGCCCGCTGTGAACGCACCGGCCAGTTCGGGATGGCGGTTTCGTCGTCCTCTCCCGCCGTCGCCAGCCGCTGCGCCTTCGCCAGAGCCGGCGTCGGCGTCGTCGCCACCCAGAACATCACCGATCCCCGCCTCGGCCCCGCGGGGCTGGATCTGCTGGAGCGAGGTGCAACCGCAGCGGAATGCCGGGACATTCTGGTCCGCGGCAACGTATTTGCGGCATTCCGGCAGCTCGTCGTCCTCGATCGCACCGGCAGCACCGCACTCTGGGCCGGAGAGCAGGTTCTGGGCTGCCACGCCGAGATTGCCGGAACCAATGTCGCTGCCGCAGGCAACATGTTGGCCAGCGTGGACGTCCCGGCTCTCATGAAGGACGCCTTCAACGCCTCCAGCCCATCGCTGGACCTGGCCGAACGGCTGATCCTCGCCATGGAAGCCGGTCTCTCAGCAGGCGGGGAGGCCGGTCCGGTCCATTCCGCCGGGCTGATCGTCGTGGAAGAACAGAGCTGGCCGCTAGTGGACCTGCGTGTGGATTGGAGCAACGCTCCGCTCACCGATCTGCGGAGCCTGTGGACACTCTGGCAGCCTCAGATGCGCGACTACCTCACGCGCGGCCTCAACCCGCTTTCCGCACCTTCGTACGGTGTGCCGGGGGACCGTTAAGGCCCCCGTTTTTCTCAAACGGCATCTTGCAGTATCATCCGCGCCGCCTTCGCCCCGATCATCATGCTCGGGGCGCTGGTGTTGCCGCTGATGAGCGTCGGCATGATCGACGCATCCGCCACCCGTAGCCCCGAAATACCGCGCACCGTCAGGCGCGGAGTTACAACCGCATTGTCATCTACGCCCATGCGACATGTACCGGCAGGATGAAAGACCGTGGCCGCACTTCGCCGCAGATACTCCAGGATCTGAGCGTTGTCCGCCACGTCCTCGCCGGGTGCGACTTCCGTGCCACGGGTTCCGTCAAAGGCGCCCTGGGCCAGAATGTGCCGTGCCGCACGGATGCCTTCACACAAAACGTCCAGATCGTGCGGGTCCGATGCGAAACTGAAATCAATGACCGGCTGGTTTGAGCCATCCGTCGCCAGCCGGATGCTGCCCCGGCTTTTGGGCCGCAGAACACAAGTATGGATCGCAATCCCATGACCCCATTCAAACAGCCGCCCCCGTGGACTGCGATAACCGGGCACGAAATGAAACTGGATATCCGGCACGCCATCGCGGGCGAGGGACGTGCGCGCAAATCCACCGGCCTCGACATAATTCGTGGTCAGCCACCCCTTGCGCCCGAATAGGAACCTGAACGGAGACATCAGCACAGACGGGAGCGACCGGCCGGAAAATCCCAGCGTCCGATGATCGCTCGAGCGCACCGTAACCAGCCCGTCCAGATGGTCCTGAAGGTTCTGGCCCACGCCCGGCAGGTGATGCACCGGTGAAATCCCCGCCGCGATCAGATCCGCGCTGCGCCCGATCCCGGACGCCATCAGGATCTGTGGAGAGCCGATCGCCCCCGCACACAGAACGATTTCCCGCTCCGCTCGCAGCAGCCGGGTTGTGCCGTCCTGAACGACCACGACGCCCCGCGCCATCCGGTCCTCGATCACCAGATTGCGCACCTGCACGCCAGACATCAGGCTGAAATTCGGCCGCTTCAGGATCGGATGAACGAATGCCCGATACGCACTCAGCCGATAGCCATTGCGTTGCGTCACGTCATACAGGCCCACCCCTTCCAGCGTCGGGCCGTTGAAATCGGTATTCTCCGGCAACCCCGCGCTGACACCGGCCTGAACGAAACGGCGCGACAGCGGATTGACGTCGCGCGGCGTCGTGACATCCAGTTCGCCTTTGAAACCGTGATACGCCGGATCAAGCTGCCGGTGACAGTGTTCGAGGTCTCGGAACTCGGGCAGAACGTCGTCCCATCCCCAGCCTGTACAGCCCAGAGCCTGCCAGTGATCGTAATCCGTGCGGTCGCCCCGGATATAAATCATGCTGTTGAGCGTGGTTGACCCGCCCAGCGCCTTGCCGCGCGGCACATGAATGCGCCGCCCCGCTAGATGCTCCTGCGGGGTTGAGTGGAACTGATAGGCGAAGCGCCCGCTTTTGTAGAGCGTTATCGTCCCAGCTGGAATGCGGATTCTCGGCGTATGGTCGTTACCCCCCGCCTCGACGAGACAGACGCTGAAACGCTCATCAGCGCTGAGGCGGTTGGCAAGTACGCACCCCGCAGAACCGGCGCCCACGACGATGAAATCAAAAGACCGGGAGAGATCGTTCTGCATGATCTTCAGAACCCCGTGGAAACGGTCGCAAGACAGGCGAAGGACGGCGCCACATAATAGCTGGACGTTCCCGCAACCGGCCCCGTGCTGTAAACGCCCGACAGATAATGGCTGTCGCCCAGATTGACGATGTTCAGGCGGATGCTCGGCTTCTTGAAAAATCCGATGTCATGTGTGCGGGCGCCCAGCATCATGTCCACCTGCTTGTGACCTGGAATGCGTTCGTCATTCATGAACGTGCCGTATTCCTTGTCGACATATTTCATGGATACGCTGCCGAAGAACGTGCCGTCATCGTATTGAACGCCAACCGCCGCCATCCAGCGTGGTGCGGACGTTGCGATCTTGCCCTTCGTGGCATAGGTCACGCCGCCCATCGTGATGTTGTTGTCGTTGGTCGCGTAAAGATATTCCGCCGACACATACGGAGAGAAGTGATGCCAGGGCGTAAAGCCCAGCTCCGCATCCACGCCCCGCGACGTCATTCCGCCCGCATCAAGGAAGTACGGAACGGCATTGATGTACTGGTTGATGGCATGGTGAACGAAGTTATAGTTGAACAGCGTCACCGACCCTGTGACCCAGTTGTTGTGATATCGTGCGCCCAGTTCCTCGGCGATGCTGTATTCGTCCTTCAGATGCGTGTTCGCCGTCTGGTAAAGGCTTGCATCATACGGGCTGTTATACTGGTTGTAGAACGCAGACCCCATCGGAACGCGGAAACTCGTCGTCGCATTGGCGAAAAGCTGGATGTTGTCATTCACCTTGTAGCTGACTGACATGCGCGGGAGCGGTTCGGCCGAGTTGTAGCCGACGGCATATTGCGGGCCGGGCTGCTGGAGCGTCCCGTTGCGCGCGGTCATGACTTCCTTGAACCCGACATTGATATGCAGCCGATCATTGAGCAACCGCACTTCGTCCCCGACATATAGCCCGACCATCTGCGTGATCGTATGATATCGCCAGCCATTGAGAACGGTCCCGTCCGTCAGCTTGAGCAGCGAGTTTGAAACATTTCCCGCTGCGTCCAGCCCGGAGAACGGCTCGCTCACATTCATGTCGCTGTAACCGTACCACGCACCTGCCACCAGATGATTGATGCCGGAATCGTAATGCAGCGCCGCATTCAGCCCAGTATAGCTCTCGCGTCCATACCAGTCCCATTTCGCGGCGACATTGCCATCTTGGGAATAGGTGTTGCCCGCAAGTTGGCCATTGATGGGCTGCGTGCCGTCATAATAGGTACCGCTCGTCGGGATCGTATAAACGCCCAATGGATAATTTCCCGATCCGTGATAGAAATACGGCGTAATATCTAGCGAAAGCTTGTGGGTCAGCGCCAGATGGGACTGGCTGCTCAGGAAATAATCCGTCCAGTTCGTCTGGAACCCCTTGTAATAGTTGGAATCGCCGAATTTGTAGGTGCCGTCCAGATTGATCCCGCCGCCAAGCCCACTCTTGTTCCAGGCTGCCAGCGAAGGCGTGCTGTACCAGGCCGTGTTCTCGTTGTTGTAGGTGAAAGACAGGGACGTATAGCTCTCCGGTGCCCAGTCCTTGATCGCCTTGAAATCCATATGTCGGCGCAGGTTCCGCCCTGGCCCACGCCAGGCCCGGCTGGTCAGGTTCGAAAACGACGCAAAAGCCCGCAGCCCCGTATGTCCGATCTCCCCGGTATCGTACCGCAGAAATTGCCGGTTCATCTGATGCGACCCATAGCTCACATCCACCTGTCCGGAACGCGTATATTCCGGATTGCGGATCCGCACGTTCATCGTACCACCCGCAGAATAAACGGTCGGAATTTCAATATCCGGCGCGCCCTGCTGGAGTTGGACACTCTCCATGTTCTCGCTGTCTACCCATTCCGACGAGTTCGGGGTGTAATTGTCTGGGTCGTTCATCGGCGCGCCTTCGAAGATGTAGCCGATTTCCTGCTGGTTGAGGCCGCGGACGCTGACGGAGGACTGATCGGTGACACCGAAAGGGTCTCCCATGGCGACGTTGGCGCCGGGGGAGAGGGTGACGAGGGCCAGGGTGTTGGAGGCCGGAGACTGTTTGGCGATGAATTCGTGCGAAACGGTGCTGACGGAGCGGGCCGCAGTTTCGCGTTTGATCAGGCCGCCGCCGGGCCTGTGGCGGCTGACAGAGACGCTGATCGTCTCTCCGGGACCAGTGTTGTCCACGGCGGTGCGTTTTTGACGCGCCGGGGCTGGGGCGGACATTGCAGCATAGGGCTGGGTGCTATGAGCAGGGGAATGATGTTTGCCTGGGGCCGCAAAGGCTGTTTTCGTGCCTCCTCCCAGCAGAAGAATTGTCGAGGAGAGAAGCAAACAATGGCGTGAAAACAGGGATTTCGTCTGCATGGCGGTACCTCGGCATGAATGGCCCGTGCGGCGCGGGACGTACGTTAAGGAAGGAGGGCTTGGGGTGTTGGTCAGCCGGGGATGACGGCGATAACGTCCACTTCGATCAGCCACTCGGGGCGGGCAAGGGCGACGACGACCAGTCCTGTGAAGACGGGGAAAACCCCTTTGAGGTGCTGTCCGAGGACGCGATAGGTGGCTTCGCGGTAGCGGATGTCGGTGAGGTAGACCGTGACCTTGCAGATATGGGACAGGTCGGAGCCGGATTCCTTCAGGAGAAGGGTGATGTTTTCCATGACCTTGTGGGCCTGTCCGACTGGATCGCCGACGCAGACGTTTTCACGCGTGTCGAGGTCCTGCGGGACCTGTCCGCGGACATAGACGGTGTTTCCTGCGACGACGGCCTGGCAGAGGTCGTTGTCGAGGTTTTGCTCGGGATAGGTGTCCTTCGTATTGAAGGGGCGGATTCTGGTGTGAATGGGCATGGAATTGTTTCCTCAAACTCTTCGCGCCTAATGCGAGTTTGGTGCGATAGAGGAATGGTTGCAATTCGGTGCGATGAGTTAAAGAACGGATGTATGGGGAAGCGCTTCGGAAAAACCGAAGAAGACGTCCGCAGCGAGCTGGGACGTCAGTTCCGATGTCGTGCCAGTGCCAGATAAAGCACGCCAGGGACGAAAATTCCGATGATCCACGAGATGTCGATACCGCCAAGGTCGCGGGCGAGCGGGCCGGTATAGAGTCCGTTCGACAGGAATGGAATCTGTACGATGACGCCGATGGCATAGCACAGCAAGGCCGGGCGGTTGGCGCGGCCGTACACGCCGCCATCATGCCGAAACAGAGAGGTAATATCGTAAGCTCCGTGCCGAACCAGATAGTAATCGACGAGGTTGATGGCCGTCCACGGAGACAGGACGGCGAGGAGTAGCGCGATGACGTTGTCGAGGATTTGCAGTACGTTTCCGCTCAGATTGATCGTGATAACGGCGCAGCATAGGCACAACGTAAGCGCGGCGAAGGCGCGGGAACGGCTGGTCGGGATCCAGTTGGGGCGGAATGTCTGCAGAAAGGTCAGGGATGAGAGGGCGGCGCAATAGATCTGCATAGTGCAACTCACCAGCGTCGAGATCATGATGATCGCGAACAGTACGATTGGCAGGAGCGGAGACCAGGGCCTGACGGCGTCGTACATGCTTCCTGAAAAGCCGGTGCTACCGAGATAGGAGCCGATGAAGGTCGGGAAGGCGGTGCCGATGACGCTGCCGGTCAGGCAGACGAGAAACGCCGTGCGCTCTCCGGTCGCGGAGGGGAGATAGCGTGTGTAATCGGAAACATAGGGGGCGTAGGCGATCTGCCACAGGACGCCGAGCGACAGGGCCGTCAGGAAGTCGTGGAGTGTGGGGGACTGCCAGAACGGCTGGGCGAGATGGCCGCCGGATGCGGACATGTAGGCGAAGGCCAGCAGGACAAACGTAATGGCGGCGACGGGAATGAAGCCGCAGATGAACCGTTCGATCACGTTATGACCGATCGCGCAGAGGGCACCGATGACGATAACGGAAATCCAGATGGGAAGCTGACTGACGGAGGGGCCGAAGACCTGCACAATCTGTTCGCGGCTGATTGCGAAGAAGGTCGAGGTAAAGCCGACATACATCAGGATGATGATGGCAATTATCAATAGGCTGCCTGTGGAGCCGAACTGACCGCGGGTCTGCTGCATCTGCGGGATGCCGAGATGGGGACCCTGTGCGGCGTGGAGGGCCATAAAGATTCCGCCCAGCAGGTTGCCCGAGAGAATGGCGAGGAGGGACCAGCCGAGGGAGAGGTGGCAGATGGTCGGGTACAGCAGGCCAGTCATGACGGCCATGATGTTCTGGTTGGCGCCGATCCAGACCATCAGCAGCGACCAGGCGTTGCCGTGGCGGCGGTCTTCGGGGATGGGAAAGATCGTTTCGTTTTCAATGGCAAAGGCCGATGTTGTGGTTTCCTGAACGGTCTTGTTGTGGGACGGGTTCATGAAGGCAGGATCTTTCCCGTTTTCTGGTTCAGAGATCGTTCCACTCTGGCATTGTACTGGACGGGTCGATAGTCCCTAGAAAGCGTGAGATCACGTCCGCACTTTCGGGTTCTGCCCCGCCCATCAGGGCGATGGCCAGACCGGTCAGGGAGGAGGCGGGCGTGTGGCGGCTTTTGGGGTTTTCTTCCGACGGGGCGCAGAGATCCATGACGAGGGTGGGGCAGCAGAACAGGCCGGAGCGGATTGTTTCGCGCCAGCTGTCGGGGAGTGCATCACGTTGCGCCAGACCTTCGAGCAGGGGGCGCCACAGGAGGCGGGCCTTGTCCTGAAGGAAGGCCTGTCGCAGGGGCGGGAGCGACCAGTTTGTCGTGACCAACGCCGTTCCGTTGCTGATCCGGATTGCGGGGCAGGTTTTCAGCTCTGCGGAATGATAGAGCCAGTCCGCATGGGCGAAAATGTTGTGAAACGTGGCCTTGATTTCGGCCAGCAAGGCCGGAATGTGACGCCCGGCGAAAGCGGGGTCGAACAGGGTGAGGCTGGTGGTGTCGGGGTTGAACCAGACATTTGCGTTATGGGCGTCTCCGTGAGCCACCACGCCGCCGCTTTGGGCCAGTGCCTCGGGCGACAGGTTTTTCAGCGCGTTGTAAAAGCAGTCTTTCAGGGTACGGTCGTAGCGGATGCCGTCGATCACCCAGTGCAGTTCGAGAAGCTCGTGGCCGGTAAGGGTTGCGTCCGGAAATGTGAAAGTCCGTTCGGGGGCAAAGAATTTCTTTGCGCGGCTGCCGAGCGTGCCGGGCGGTTGGTCCGGGGTGGTGAGGCGATAATAAAAGAGCTGGTGGATGGGTTCGTCCGCGCTCTGTTGGCCGGTGATCGGGTGCCATGAGCGCAGGTAGAGCGTGGCGCTCAGGGCGTCCAGGTCCTGCTGGGCGTGTCTGAGGGACGGGGCGTCTGCGCCGGGCAGGGGCGTGTCTCCGTCAACGGCGCGGGCGGCATCGGCGAGCTTCGGGATGGTTTTGAGCGGGTAGAGCAGGATCTGCCGCCCGACACGGCGGCAGACATGGGCGGGCATATCGACCGGAAATCCTGCTTCGAGCAGGATTTCGCCCCTGTAGAATTCCTGAAGGACGGAGTCTTCGTTTTCTTCATGGTGGAATTTAAAGAAAAACCGTTCCCCGGTGTCACGGGTCATGAATCCGTTGACGGAGTTCAGGCTGTAATCGTCTGCGCCGAGTGTAACGTCCGTGATGTGGAAGCCGAATTCTTCTGCGATCATGCGCGACAGGAGGTCCGCAGCCAGAGCGGGATTTCCGCTCCGGACCGCGGCAAGGATGCCTGCCGCGCTAACGGGTTCGGCGCTGGCTGCTTCGGGGTTCATCGGGGTTGGATCTTCGGCATGGGGCGGGCTGAGGAGACGGCACGGGCATGGCCCGAGAAGTTTTCGTAGCGGGCGAAACGTTCCGCATGGCGCGCGGCTTCGGGGTACGCTTCGGGCGAGACGCGTGCGAAGGACATGCGCTTCATGAAGTCATGGACCGAAAGCGGGGAGTGGGTGCGGGCGGCCCGGTTCGTCGGGAGCACGGCGTTCGGGCCGAGGACGTAGTTGCACAGTGTGACGGGTGAGGCGGTACCGAGGAGGACTTCGCCTGCGTTGCGGATGCGGCCGAGATCCGCCATCGGATCGACTGTCAGGATTTCGAGATGTTCGGGTGCGTAGGCGTTTGTGAAATCGACGGCGGCGCTGAAGTCTTTGGTCAGGATCACGCCGCCATGGGCGCCGCCCAGAACGGTGCGGGAGAAATCGGCGCGCTTGGGGTTCATTTTGGCCCAGTGTGCGGGCAGGGCGGCGATGACGCCTTCGGCCACGCGCCGGCTGCAGGTGACGAGCCAGGCGGAGGAATCCGGGCCGTGTTCGGACTCGATGATGAGGTCCAGCGCGGCGAGAACCGGATCGACGCTGTCATCGGTCAGAATGATGCTCTCGCTGGGTCCTGCGGGGATGCCGGGGTCGATCCGGTCGGATAGGAGGCGCTTGGCGGCGACGACATACGGGCTGCCGGGGCCGACGATCTTGGCGCAGGCGGGCACGGTTTCCGTCCCGAAGGCCACGGCGGCGACGGCCTGTGCGCCGCCGCATTTATAGACTTCCTCGACCCCGATGAGGCGGGCGGCCACGAGGGTTCCGGCGTCGACGGTGCCGTCGGGGGAGGGAGGTGTGACGATGATCAGGCGTGGGACGCCCGCCACTTTTCCGGGTATGGTCGTCATGTTCACGACGCTGGGGAAGCTGCCCTTGCCGCGCGGGACGTAACAGGCCACGGAGTCGATGGGTATGTTGCGGTCTCCGGCCCAGATGCCGGGCTGGACCTCGATCATCCAGCTGTCTTCCGGCTTCTGTGCTTCATGAAAACGGCGGATGTTCCTGATGCCGTATTTGATGGATTCGAGGACGTCTGGTTCGATGCTGGTGAAGGCGGCGTCGAACTCTTCCGGCGTGGCCCGGATGCTCATTTCGGGGGCGGTCACACCGTCGAAAGCCTGTGCGAAATGACGAAGGGCGGCGTCGCCTTCGGTGCAGACGCGCTCGATGATTGGTTTGACGCGCTCGAAGAACACCGAGAGGTCGCTCTCTGTCCGTTGCAGCAGTCCTTCGGGGATTGTCCCGGTCTGGGTCAGATCATGGAAGGTGATGTTTTCAGGCATCGGGTCTCTCTTTTCGGGTCGGAAGGTTGGAGGGATCAGAGCGCGGCGAGTGTTCCGCCGTCCACGTACAGGACCTGTCCGGTGATGTAGGCGGAGGCTGGGGCGCAGAGGAATTGCAGGGGGCCTGCGAGGTCGTCAGGCAGGCCGAAGCGTGCGAGGGGGATGCTCGACAGCATCTTTTCCCGCCATGCGTCGTTGCGGAAGAACGTGTCGGTCATGTCCGTATGGAAGTAGCCGGGCGCCAGGGCGTTGACCCGGATGCCCCGAGGCGCCCATTCGACGGCGAGGCTGCGTGTTAGGCCAAGGATGCCGGATTTCGATGCGCTGTAGGGGACGGCTTTTGCGACGCCCGCAGCCGAGGTGAGGGAGGCGAGGTTGATGATGCTGCCTCCGTCCGGCATCAGGCGGGCGGCCTGCTGGGCCACGAAGAACGGACCTTTCAGATTGGTGTCCAGAAGGCGGTCCCACAGGGCTTCGTCCACGTCGTCGCAGGCACGGAGGGTTTCGTCACCGGCATTGTTGACGAGGATGTCGAGCGTTTGGCTTTCGTGGGCGATCCGGGAGAAGGCCTCGCGGATCGTGTCGAGTTTGCTGACATCCATGACGAGCGGATGCAGGGTCAGACCGTTGGAGAGGGCTTCGGAGCGGGCTGCCTCAAGGGTGTCGGCGTTGCGTCCGGAAATCCAGACGTTTGCGCCGCAACGGGCGAAGTGCAGGGCCATGGCTTTGCCCAGGCCGCGTCCGCCGCCGGTGATGAAGGATGTTTTGCCTGCCAGCGAGAAGAGGGGGGAACTCTCTACCATGTTCCGTCCGTACCGTTGGGGGCGATCAGGGTTTTCAGGCGTTTTTCCGAGCCTGAGAGCAGGTGGGTATAGAGAACTGGAAGATCTGTGAGGGCTGCGGCCGGAGTGATCAGGCGGTCGAGAAACGGAATGAGGCCGGGGAGCCGCTGGATGGCCTCGGGCATTTCATCTGCAAAGGCGCTGACGCCTCGGATGTCGAGTTCCCGTTCTACGACCACGTTGAGGTCGATCCGGGGCGTGTGATGGAAAATGCCGGCCAGCACGAGTCTGCCGCCTGGAGCGAGGCGCTGGCAGGCCATTTCCACAACGGTGGCGGCGCCGGTGGCGTCGAGAATAAACGCGGGGCCTTCTGAGCCGAACAGGATGTTCCAATCTTCTGCGTCTAGAGGGAGAGGGGCCGTGCCGATGGTTTCGGCGAGGAGTGTCTGGCGCCCGATACTGCGCTCAAGCATATGGACGTCATGGCCCTGCTGCCGAAGCAGGAGGGCGGCCAGTCCTCCAATCGTGCCACCGCCGCAGATGACGACCGGAGAACCTGGTGTCGGCGCGAGGCGGTTGACGGCGTGGAGGGAGACGGAAAGAGGCTCGACGAGGGCGCCATATCTCAGTGGGAGTGTGTCGGGGAACGGCAGGACTTGAGTGGCTGGGAGAATCACCTCCTGTGCAAACCCGCCGTCGCAGCTTTCTCCGACGAAGCTGAGGTTCCGGCAGAGGTTTCTTAGTCCTGACTGGCAACGCTGACAGGTTCCGCACCCGACTCTTGAATCCGCGATGACGTGTGTGCCGACTGTCAGGGAGCCGCAGTCGCCGCTGGTTTGCGTGATTATTCCGGAAAATTCATGCCCCGGTGTGATAGGACAGCGGGAAAGCCATTGGCCGGTCCGGAAATTATGCAGGTCGGACCCGCAAATCCCTGCCGCCTCGACCCGGATGCGGACACAGCCATCCGGTAGGTCCTGCGATATCGGGACAGGAAGAACCTGAATGTCTCCGATGCCTGAAAAACGGGCAGCAAGCACGAAATTCTTCCTTTCCCACCAGACTGAGGTCGGGCCTCACCTTCCTTTTCGGTATAGATATAATGAAGTCGGAATGAAAAGACCGATCCGAGGGATCTGCGCGTAGCTTTTTCCGGGGTAAGGCTTCAGGAAATATGCATCAGAAACACATTACCAATCCGGAAAAATGTGTGTTTTATAATGATCTGATGTTGCAATAAATCGTGGCAATATCAGCATCTTTCCGTATGGCGGATTGACTGGCAGAAGGACGGAGAGTGGTACGATGGAGACCATTGGTACACTGGAAGCAGAGACGATCTACCCCATTTCTCCGGATCGCCGTCATGGGAGTGCCCGAGACCTGTTTACGGTCTGGTTCGGGCCGAACCTCATGATGCTGACGGTCGTGACCGGGGCGTTGGCGACGACGGTTTTCGGGTTGTCTCTGGTTCCTGCGCTACTGGCGCTTCTGGCGGGCAATCTGGTGGGCGGCGTTTTCATGGCGCTGCATGCGGCTCAGGGGCCTCGGCTGGGTGTGCCGCAGATGATTCAGACGCGAGGGCAGTTCGGGCTGTTCGGGGCGGTTCCGGTGACGGCGGTAATCGTGCTGATGTATGTCGGGTTTGCGGCCTCAAATCTTGTTCTGGGAGCGGAGGGGCTTCAGTCCTGTTTTCCGGGGCTGGGGCGGTTTTCGGCCATTCTGATCATCCAGATCTTGTCCATTGTTCCTGCCATTCTCGGATATCATGTGATCCATGTTGCGGCGCGTATTTTGACGCTGCTGTGCGGGGCGGCCGTGATGGTCTGTCTGTGGCAGATCATGGTCGTGCACCCGGCGGTGCACGACGTGGCGGTGCCGTCATGGGGCGGGACAGGTATTCTGCGCACCCTGTCACTAGCGGCTTTATGGCAGATAGCGTATGCGCCTTATGTTTCGGATTCGTCACGATATCTTCCGGCCGGGCCGAAAAGTGAAAAATATGCGTTCGTGGCATGTTTTTCAGGGTCCGTTTCGGGGTCGATGCTGGCCATGGGGCTGGGGGCCGCGATCGGGATCGTGGCAGGTGGGGCGCATGTCATTCAGACGCTTACGGCGATCTTGGGCGTAACCGCAGTGCCGGTTCTATTGGCGCTGTCCATCGGTATCGCGGTGGCGAATGCCATGAATGTCTATTGCGGGGCGCTCTCGACGCTGACCGTGGCGCAGACGTTCACGCCGGACCGTCATTACGGAAAAGGTGCGCGGCTTGTGGTGACTGTAGGGCTTCTGTCGTTGGCTTTTGGTATGGCCACGCTTATGGCCGACCAGTTCATGACGGCTTATAGCGAGTTTCTGGAGCTTCTGATGTCAGTCATGATCCCGTGGACGGCGATTAACCTGACAGATTACTATATTCTCCATCATGGAGATTATGATGTGGCCTCTTTCTTCAAGAAAGACGGCGGGATTTACGGGTATTACAACATGCCAGCCTTGTTCTGTTACGGGATCGGGGTTGCGGTTCAAATTCCGTTTCTGGCGACCAATCTTTATACGGGAAGTGTGGCCAGAATGCTGGGAGGCGTGGATGTTTCCTGGGTGGTGAGCCTCATTCTGACGCCGATGATCTATATCGTTGCGGAGCGGACGTTCCGGCGGAAAGTTCTGCCTGCGGGAGAGCGGGCATGACGCTTTTATACAATGCGCGGATTGCGCTTCCGGGCGATGAGCGATTTGAAGGCGCGGTCCTTCTGCGCGATGGGCGGATTGCGGCAATTGGCGAGCGTCAAGCGTTGCTCGATGGCTGCGGGGCGGATGTGGAGCAGGTGGATCTAGGGGGCGCCTGTGTCCTTCCGGGGTTTGTGGACAGCCATCTTCATCTGTTGATGGGGGCGGAATATCTGTCGAATATCGGCCTGCGGGACGCCAGAACGATGGCGGAAGTTGTGGGGCGGGTGGAGGCGTTCGCCGCCGCGCATCCGGAGCGGGAATGGCTTGTGGGGCTGGAATGGAGCTACGGCTATCCGGATCTGCCGCCGGAAGGTTTTGACCGTGCGATGCTCGATGCGGTGGTGCCGGACCGGCCGGTTTTTCTAAGGTCCGGCATGGCGCATGCGGCTTGGGCCAACAGCAGGGCGCTCGAACTTGCGGGCATTGATGCGTCAACGCCGGACCCGGAGGGCGGCGAAATCGTGCGCCGTCCGGATGGGTCTCCGACGGGGTGGCTCAAGGAAGAGGCGGGCAAGCTGGTCGGGGCGCATGTGGTGCCCATGGATGAGGCGCTGGTTCGGGACGGGCTTGAGCGCGTTCTGGAGGAAATGGCGCGTTGCGGGATCACGCGGGTTGAGAGCGCGGCCTATGATGAAGGGCTGTTTCCGGCACTTGCGGAGATGGAAGCCTCCGGTGCACTGACCTGTCGGGTTGGGGTGATGGTTGAGATGCCGCCACCGGAGCTTTCGGAAAAGCGGTTGGCCGAGATCGTGGAACTGCGTCGACGGTATCATTCGCCAATGTTGAGTCTGGATGGAGTGAAGTTCTTTCTGGATGGCGTTCTGGAATCGCACACGGCCAGCATGCCGCAGGGTTATGCGGACCGGCCGGACGAGACGGGAACGCTGGTCTGGAAGCCTGAGGCCTATCACTCCGCTGTGCGGCGTGTGTCCGAGGCGGGGTTTCAGATCTGGACGCATGCGATCGGCAGTGGGGCGATCCGGCTTGCGCTGGATGCCTATGCGCAGGTTCCCGAAGCGACGCGCTCTCTGCGGCATCGCGTCGAGCATGTGGAAATTCCGTTTGCCGAAGATATTCCCCGGTTAAAAGAGCTGGGTGCGGTTGCCTGTCTTCAGCCTGTGATGGTTGCGCCGTCCGATGAATGGATGGGGATGGACGGAGTGTGGGCGCAGCGGGTGCGCGAGAGCGAGCAGGAGCGGGCGTTTCCGAACCGGTCGCTTCTGGATGCGGGCAGTGTCGTGGCGTTCGGGACGGACTGGCCGATCGTGTCGCTGTCGCCGCTTCGGGGGATCGGCAAGGCCGTGACCCGCCGGAGCCTTGCGGGAGGCGCGGCGTTCGTTCCGCAGCAGGCCATCAGCGTTGACGAGGCGCTGTATGCCTATACGGCGGCGGGGGCTTTTGCCTGTCATCGTGAGGGGCAGGAAGGCAGCATCGAGGTCGGAAAACTGGCGGATCTGGTGGTTCTGGATGCGGATCCGGCTGATGTGCCGCCCGAGCGGATTTCGAAAATTTCGGTTCTGATGACCGTTCTTGGGGGGCGGGTCGTTTATGACGCGCGTTGATGACGGTGTCTTTTCCGGTGTTGCGGCGTCCGCGCGCCGGCGTCTTCCACGGCTGTTTGCGGATTATGTCGATGGGGGCGCGCATGGGGAATGGACCATGGTGCGGAACCGCGAGGCTTTCCGCGAATGGGGGATCGTGCCGCGGGGGCTGAAGAACGTCGAGACCGTGGATGCGGGTGTGCGCTGTTTCGGGCAGGAGTGGGCAGCGCCGTTCATGCTCGCGCCGGTCGGTTTTGCGGGGATGCTGCATCCGGACCGCGAAGTGGGCGCCGCGCGTGCTGCGCTGCGCTGCGGGGTGGGGATGGCCGTTTCCACCTTTTCCATTGATCCGATGGAAGCGGTTGCGAAAGTGGGGGGGGCGCCGCTTGCGCAGATCTATGTTTTCCGGGACCGAGGTCTGACGCGGGATATGCTGGCCCGTGCGGCGCAATGCGGCATGGACGGCATTATCGTGACGATTGATACGGCTATTACGCCGGTGCGGGAGCGGGATGTGCGAAATGGATTCCGCCATCTTTCGCGGCCCACGCTGATGCAGATGGCGGGCATGATGACCCATCCGCGCTGGTGTCTGGGCATGGCGGGGCGCGGGACGCCGGCGATCGGAAATCTGGCCGCTTATACCACGGCGCACGGCATTATGGGGCAGGCCAAGGACATGGCCGCGCAGATTGATCCCACGCTCGACAGGGCCGGGCTTGAATGGCTCCGGAGCGAATGGAAGGGGCGGCTTGTTGTGAAGGGCGTCATGCACCTGGAAGATGCAGGGAACGCCATTGCGGCGGGTGCGGATGGGGTGATCGTCTCCAATCATGGTGGACGGCAGATGGATCCGTCTCCGGCGACGCTGGACGTTCTGCCGCAGATTGTGGACGCCGTTGAGGGCCGGGGCGATATCGTTCTCGACAGTG
Organism: Gluconobacter sp. P1D12_c; assembly: GCF_018812105.1. Lineage (NCBI taxonomy): Bacteria > Pseudomonadati > Pseudomonadota > Alphaproteobacteria > Acetobacterales > Acetobacteraceae > Gluconobacter > Gluconobacter sp. P1D12_c. The sequence continues at coordinate 52,473 of NZ_JACSIQ010000012.1, read as the reverse complement.
GCATTCGCCGGGGCGGGGATGTCGTGACGGCTTTGGCGCTGGGGGCGACGGCCGTTTCCATCGGGCGTCCGTGGGCCTGGGCGCTGGCCGCGGGCGGCGAGGCCTCCGTGGAGAAAGCCATCCGCGCGCTGTCTCAGGAAGTGGTGGATATTCTGGGGCTGGCCGGTCTTGAAGACATCGCCGCCCTGCGCCGGCGCGGGCCGCAGGCTCTGTGGAAATTATAGTCCGACATGTCAGGGCCTCAGGGTCCGCAGGATGTCTGAAGACGGAAGAGAGCAGACCGGATGACGAAAAATACCGAGTTTTATACGAAGCGTGCTGCCGAACTGTCGTTGCGCAACGACTGCTGGATTGACGGGCGGTTTGTTCCGGCTCTCTCCGGTCAGCGTTTCGAGACCATCAATCCGGCGACAGGCGCCGTTCTGGCGCAGGTGGCGCGGGGCGACACCGGGGATATCGACCGGGCCGTTGTCAGCGGGCGGGCCGCCTTTAGAAGTGGGGTCTGGTCCGGTCTGACACCGGCGGAGCGCAAGGCCGTTCTGCTGCGCTGGGCGCAGCTTGTGCGGGACAATCTCGAAGAACTGGCCCTTCTGGACACGCTGGATGTTGGTAAGCCGATTTCCGATACGCTCACGATTGATGTGCCGGGTGCTGCGGCCATTCTGCAATGGCATGCCGAGGCCATCGACAAGCTGTATGACGAGATTGCACCGACGGGCGGGCGGGATCTTGCGATGGTGCGTCGGGTGCCACTTGGGGTTGTGGGTGTGGTGGTGCCGTGGAATTTTCCGCTGGATCTGGCGATCTGGAAAATTGCGCCGGCTCTGGCTGTGGGAAACTCAGTTGTTCTTAAGCCTGCCGAGCAGTCTCCGCTGTCCGCACTGCGCCTTGCGGAGCTTGGGTCCGAAGCTGGTCTGCCAGCGGGCGTTCTGAATGTCGTGACGGGGTTCGGGCATGAGGCGGGGCGCGCTCTGGGGCTGCATCCGGATGTGGACTGTCTGGCCTTTACTGGTTCGACGGAGATCGGAAAGCTCTTTCAGGGCTATGCCGGTGAGAGCAACATGAAGCAGGTCTGGCCGGAGACGGGCGGGAAGAGCCCATGCCTGGTGTTTCCCGATGCCGATCTGGAGGCTGCTGCGGACAAGGCAGCCTGGGGTATTTTCTTCAATCAGGGGCAGGTCTGTTCAGCGAATTCGCGTCTGTTGGTACATGAAACGATCGCGCAGGATATGATCGGGCGGCTGAAGGCCAGAGCCGAGGCTCTTGTGCCCGGTAATCCGCTGGACCCGTCTACGCGGCTGGGGCCGATGGCGACGGTGGAGCATGCGGACCGTGTTGCCGGTTTCATTGAAGCCGGACGTCAGAGCGGCAGGCTTGTGACGGGGGGAGGGCAACTGACCCATGGGGCATCGCGGGCCTATATCCAGCCGACGGTTTTTGCGGATGTTGCGTCGGACGCCACGATTGTGCGCGAGGAGATTTTCGGGCCTGTTCTAATTGTCCAGACGTTCCGGGACGAGGATGAGGCGGTGGCTCTGGCCAATGATACGCCTTACGGTCTGGCGGCGTCCGTCTGGACCCGAGACATCACGCGGGCTTTGACAGTTTCGGACAGGCTGAATGCGGGAACGGTGTCGATCAATACCGTTGATGCGCTGTCTCCGATGACGCCGTTCGGGGGAATGAAGCTGTCCGGTTTCGGACGTGACCTCTCGCTTCACAGTTTCGATAAATATTCTGCTCTGAAGACGGTCTGGATCAAATACTGATCCGCTCGGGCGCGTATTGGGGTTTTGCGGAGAAATCTGATGGTAACGCTTGCAATCAGTGCAGAAGGGCCGGGCGTCTGGGAGAACTGGCGGAATGCTTTCCGTGAGGTAGCGCCCGGTATCCGGACGGTGTCGTGGTTTGATCCGGCGTTTGATCCGTCCAAAGCCGATTATGCGCTGGTCTGGGACCCAGCTCCTGGAGAAATGGCGAAAATGCAGCATATGCGCGCCATTTTCTGTAGTGGGGCGGGAGTGAACCACCTGGTGGGTCGGAAAGATTTTCCGAAGGATGTCATGCTGGTCCGTATGGGAGGAGACCAGACGGCGGTTCTGATGGCGGATTATGTGCTGTGGGCGATCGTTTCGCTGCTGCGTGATGCGCGGACCTGGGCCTTGCAGCAGGAGAAGAAAATCTGGCGTCGCAATCTTGAATACCGCACGAGTGCGGAGACCACGATCGGGATTCTGGGATATGGCAATCTGGGGTCGGCTGTGGCGCAGCGCCTGTCAAAGGCCGGGTTTCAGGTTTCGGCGTGGTGTCGCCGGGTGCGGCCGATTGAGGATGTTGCGCTGTATTTCGGAGAGGACGGCAAGGTCGATTTTCTGGGAAAGACGGATATTTTAGTCAACCTTCTACCCAGTACGCCGCAGACGCGCGGTCTGATTGATGCGGAGTTTCTGTCTCACCTTAAGCCGGGAGGCAGTCTGATCAATGTGGGGCGTGGCGAGCAGGTGGTGGCGGAAGACCTGATTTCGGCGCTCGACAGCGGGCGGATGCGGGGGGCTGTGCTGGATGTTTTTGCGCAGGAGCCACTGCCGCAGGATGCTGTTTTCTGGGAGCACCCGAAAGTTTTCGTGACCCCCCATGTTGCGGCCGAGGCGTCCTGTAAAATGCAGGCGGCTTATGTCGCCGGGGCTATCGGCGAGATCGAGGCGGGGAAGACTCCCGCCCTGACCTATCACCCTGACTGGGGATATTGAGAACGCTTACCTTCAGGCTTTTGAAAGGTCGTGCATGACCTCTGTGATGCTTTCGCGGAGGATGTCTCCAATTCTGGCGATCTGCTCTTCCGACAGGATCAGTGGTGGGGATAGAATCAGGATATGTCCAAGCGGGCGGGCGACGAGGCCTTTTTCCTGAGCCTTGCGCGCGACCAGCATGCCAATGTTGAGCTTGGCATCGAAGAGGGTTTTGCTGGTCCTGTCCCTGACGAATTCTATGCCCATCATAAAATGGCTGCCGCGGACTTCGCCGACGATGTCGAAATCTTCCAGCGTGCGTAATGTGTTTTCAAACAGCTTGCCCGTGACGCGTACCCGTTCCGGGATCTGTTCGGCTTCCATTAGGGCGATATTCGCCAGACCGGCGGCGGCGGCGGCCGGATGGCCGGCATAAGTCATGCCGTGGGTGAAGACGCCGTCCGGGCCGGACACCACATCGTAGATTTCGTCGGTCATGATCGTGGCGGCGAGGGGCTGATAGCCGGAGGTGACGCCTTTTGCGATGGTGATCATGTCCGGCTGGGTATCGAAAACCGCTTCGGAAGCGAAGAAATGTCCGAGACGTCCGAACGCCGTGACGACTTCATCGGCTACAAACTTGATATCGTATTCCCGACAGACGTCCTGAACGCGCCGGTGGTATCCTTTGGGCGGAACGATGACGCCGCCAGCTCCCATGATGGGTTCGCCAATAAAACAGGCGATGTTTTCGGGGCCAAGGCGTTCAATTTCATGGCGCAGGTCGGCGATGAGCAGATCCGTGAAGTCCGCCTCTGTCATCCCGTCGCCTTCGCGCCAGTAATGCGGTTTTTTCAGGTGATGGACGATCCCTTCGGCTTTTGACCAGCCTTTGGAATAGGCGGGGGTGGTCATTGCGATGGAGAGATAGGTCGAGCCGTGATACGCGCCGTGGCGGCTCAGGACGAGTTTCTTTTCGGGTTTTCCCAGACGCTCGTAATAATGATGTAAGATGCGCACGGCGCCGTCATTGGCATCCGACCCTGAAGTGGAGAAATGGACGTGATTCAGGTTTCCAGGCGCCAGTTGCGCCAGTTTTTTGGCCAGTGCGGCGGCTGTGGGGTGCGTGAAGGTGTAGAAGGTGGAATAAAAATCCAGCGTTGAGAGCTGGTTGGAAATGGCGTCAATGATCTCGGGGCGTCCGTGACCCATGTTGACGCACCACAAACCGCCAATGCCATCAATCAGTTCCTGACCGTTACTGTCACGAACCATGACGCCCTTTGCTGCAACGATTGCGGTGCGGGCATGGGGTTTCTTTAGACTGTCAAGATCCGCCCAGGACTGGACGAGATGGGTATCTGCCGCGAGAATGTCTTCGGTGGTGTAGGGTAGTGCAGACGGCATGTTCAGGTCCTCCATCTATAAGGGCTGTGCGGGATGCAGCTGCTGATGTGTGATGGTAGGCTCTGTGTGGATGGGACGTATATTGCCCTGAAGGGGTATAGCCGGATGTTTTGTCAGCAGGAACAGCAGCTTGGGGCGGTGATTTCAGCGCTGATGACTCCTGCGTTCGAGCAGTATCTTGTGGCGTGGCTCGAGAGTTGTGTCCCGATCGATAATCTGACGATCCTTTCCTATGGGAGAGATGGTCGGCCGAAGTGCCTGTTGACGCACTCAAAAGAAAAAAATGTCCATGCCCGCTTTGACAGTGCGTATTGCACGGGGATCTATCTGCTTGATCCGTTTTTTGTTGTGGACAGGGCCGGGGCGCCTTCGGGGCTATATCGTCTTGAGGATGTTGTTCCCGATCATTTCGCTGCGTCGGACTATTACCTGAAATATTACCGGGATACGCATATTCTGGACGAGATGACGTATCTGGTCCGGATATCGGCGGATGTTTCCATTCATATCTGTCTCGGGCGCGATACGAGTTCGGGAGAGACATTTGTTGCGGCGGAGTGGGAAAAAGCTCTGGCCATTCAGCCTGTTGTAGCGGCGCTGGCGGGGAGACACTGGTCAGGGCTTGAAGCTGCGCCGACCGCCCATGCGCAGGATACCATGACGGAGTTTCGCGAGCAGTGTGAAAAGACGTATGGCATCATGCTGACGGCGCGGCAGTCACAGACGGCTTTGCTGATTTTGCGGGGACATTCTTCACGTTCGATTGCAAGCCTCATGGGAGTGAGCGTGCAGACGGTGAAAGTGTTTCGCAAACAGATCCATACGCGCTGTGCCGTCTCCTCGCAGGCGGAGCTTTTTGCGATGATGATGCCTGTTCTGGTCAAACTGGGTGAGCAATAACGCTCCGGTTAGTAGACGAAGGGTAGGCAGGCGTATCTCCGGCCGGATGTGACGGGTTGGACTGCATGCAGGAGCGCGCAGGAAAATATGACGGCTCCGCCAGCATTGGGGCGGAAGGTCTGTGGGCCGAATTCGGGGAAAATCAGTTCTCCGCCGGCGTAGTCGTCATTGAGGGTGAGGGAGACGGCGAACTGGCGGTGGGCGGAACTGGGGACGGTATTGTCCCGATGCGCGTCGAAAAAGCCTTTATCCGTGGCGTCGTAGGAACTGATGAGCATTCTGTCCATCTGGGTAGCCGTGAATCGGAAAGCCCGGAAAATCTCGGGGACGACGCGGCGGATGATACGGTTTTGCAGCTCCGTGACGATGCCCCGGTCGCGCAGGGACGTGTCCCGCCTGCGTTTGAAATCCGGGGCGACGGTGCGGACCGGATGTCCTGCGGCATTGGAGGTCAGGATGGGAGAGGGCTGGGGATTGTGGGTGTCGTGATACCGGATCAGGTCCTGGCAGAAGGCCGGTTCCAGAACGTGGTCCAGCATGAGAACCGGGACAGGCATGCTGCGCTGCGGGGCGGTGGCTTTCTGGAGTAACGTCGCGAAAAACGTTTCTTCCAGACCGGGACGGTGGAGTTGCGTGTGGACGACATGCATCATCGGGTCGAGTTCTATCCAGCCCGGTGGCGTGTTTTCAGCAATTCCGAACGTCCGGTGGCAGATACGATCGATATCGTAAAGGAAACAAACCGATCTGAGATCGGACCGGTTTTTGAGAATGGTCGTGTCGACCCCGTCGAGGGTGACGCCTAGAAACAGGCAGTCCCTGCGATTCAAGACCTCCGGATATCGGGAGAGGTGCTGGAGGACGCTTTTGACCTCGGGGTCAGTTGATGAGGAAAAGAAAAACAGCAGGATTCTGCGCCCGCCCATCATGTCAAAGGACAGGCCCCCGGAGCTGGTGCTGGCTTTCTGTATGAAAGGCGGTATGGGGTCACCGGTTTCAGCCGTGGTCCAGGACATGCGCGCTCTCGGAAAGGGGCAGATATGGCGAGCATGCCCAAGAGAGGAGCTTATCGCAAGATGTATTTGCCTATACAACTTTCACAAGAGAGAAAGAGAAGGTCTTTGCGAATCCTGTAAAAGTTAATTCATTCTGAAATTTTCTATAAAAAAATATAAATTTATTCAATGACATAAAAGATTTTCTTTAGCGAGTACCATGATGGGTGAGGCTGACGGCGTGTCGTTGATGGTCTGTGGAAAATTTGTCGGGTTAGGGCATGAGATGGAGCGAAGAAAATTTTTCGAAGGTGGAAAGATATTTTTAAGTTATTGTTATTGCTTGAATATTAATCTTTTTCTGAAGAAAAATTAGACATATCTTTGTCGTGTTGGTGAAAAAGATAGGTTGCATATGCAACCAGACATGACATTGTGATTTCGATACGAAATGATTTCGAGCAGGTATCATGCCAATCGCAAAACGCCGTCGTGCTTGTGTAGCCCTTTCCACCATGACGTTTCTTGCGTCGACCTCTCTGGCTGGAGCTGCACCGGCAACATATGCGCGTTCGCTGTTGCGGGCTCATACTGCTGGAGCGTCAACGAAGCGGAAGCCTCATCCAGTCAGTGCGCGAGGGCCGGAGATTATTTCCGTGCATGCTGCGGGGGCAAACGGGGCATATGGCAAGGTCCGGCATATTGCGGGCGGGGGGCTGATGGCCGTTCAGACGGGCGGCGACATGCGCAGTACCGTGACTTCGGAATATATCAATAAGCAGGCGTCGACGACGACGGCCTATCAGGCTGTTTCTCTGGCTCCGGGCGCTAATCTTTCCCAGAGTGACCCTTACGGTTTTGCGGCCAATTCGATGCTGAGCGTACGCGGGTTGGGGGGCAACGAAATCGGGCAGGTCTGGGAAGGAATGCCGGTCAACGATATCGAGACCTATAATGGCTATCCGACATACTGGGCGGATGGTGAAGACATTGATTCCGTCAGTCTGACGCAGGGGTCCTCGTCCATCACGGCGCCGGTGGTCAATGCTTCGGGCGGGCAGGTGACGACGCTGATGCGCGATCCGTCTCACAAGATGGGCGGGTTGGTCGATTACAGTTACGGCACGCTGAACCTTCAAAGGTTCTTCGGACGTTTCGATACCGGGGATATCGGGAATACGGGTCTTTCGGCCTATGTGTCGTTTTCCAACGGAACGGCCAAGAATTCCCTGGGGCCGGGGCGTCAGATGCGTCGGCATATCGACTTCGGCTTCAAGAAGGAATTTGCAAACGGCGATCGGATGAAGCTAGTCGGATCGTATGTTGACATGAATTACATGTACAATCCGAACCCGACGCTTGCCGACTGGCAGACTTCTGGGCGGAGTTATTCATGGAACGGGACATTTACACCCGGAAGCTCGGATTACTGGCGGCAGAACCGCTGGAAATGGGAGCAGATCATGATGAGTCTGCCCTCCGACTTTACGCTTCCGGGGAAGGTGAAGCTCAATGTGACGCCTTATTTCCTGTATGCGATACAGAATTCTCCGGCGTCTTCCACGCTTTCATCTGATGGGAATTATTACGGGACGGAACCTGTTTCCGTGACCATTCCGGATGCCCAGGCGTCGGGCGGGAGTGTGAGAAGCGATTACGTGGGCATGCAGTCCGTGGGCGGGTTCAATGCGTCGCTTTCACGCCAGTTCGGCGTTCAGAAAGTGACGCTGGGATATTGGTACCAGTACAGCGTTGATGACCTATCGATGCCGTTTTCGTCGGTTGATTCGATCGGAAATGCTGCGTCGGCCTGGAGTCTGAAAAATGTGACTATGGGCAATGGCCAGCCGTATCTTGCGGAGAAAGAGCATACCGTTACGCAGACGAATGCGCTTTATCTGCAGGACGAGATTTCTCTTCTCAATGATCGCCTGAAGATTGTGGGCGGTATCAAAACGCTGATGATGAGCAAGGCGGGAACTAATGGTCTGCCAGGCACGCAGTATCATGTGGGTGCCAATAACTTCCAGCCGCTTCCGCGCGTCTCTGCAACCTACAAGATTGATTCCCACAATCAGGTCTTTATCAATGCCAGCACCAATACATTGATGCCGATTGATGACACCTTGTATAATTCCTATTCCGGCGGGGCGGTTTCAACGCAGGGTAATCCGGCGATCAAGCCTGAATATTCGATTTCCGAAGAACTGGGCTACCGGTATCAGGACAAAATCGTTCATGCCAGTCTGGCGCTGTTCAATTACAACTTTACGAACAGGCAGGTATCTAGCCTGCGTTACGTCAATAACGTTCCGGTCTATTCGACGATCAACGGCGGCGGACAGACGTCGCGCGGTGTGGATTTCGAAGCGGGGCTGATGCCGTTTCATGGCTTTTCGCCTTATGTGTCGGTCGAATATCTTCATGCGACGATCGACAATAATATTCAAGTCGGAAACGATTATCTGCCGACGGCAGGGAAAACGGCGGTTCGCAGCCCGTCGTTTCAGGGATCTTTCGGTCTTGTCTATGATTACAAAAATTTCTTCGGAACGTTCTCGTTCAAATACACAGGGTCGCAGTATTCGACCTTCATGAACGATGAAAAAATGCCCGCTTACAAGACGTTTAACCTGTCTCTAGGGTATCGTCTGCCGAGCGTCGGTTTTGTCAAACATCCGGAAATCCGGGTCGCGTTCATCAACCTGACGGATGAGAAAGTCCTGTCCGGTATTGCGTCGCCCCAGCTGAATGCTCAGACCACCCGTGGCACTTACGGGACATCCATTGATGGAAGCTCTCCCGGATATTACATCGCGCCGCGATTTACGACGGCGATGACCGTGGCTGCGGGCTTCTGAATTTTTCCAAACCTCTTTCTGTTTCTCTGAAAATGGAGACCTTACTCATGGTCAATTCTCCTTCCGTGTCGTCCCGTTTGTCGAATGATCGTGTGATCCGTGCCGATCATGGTGCCGAGATCAGTGCAAAGTCGTGGCAGACCGAAGCGGCCATGCGGATGCTGATGAACAATCTCGATCCGGACGTGGCGGAGAAGCCGTCGGAGCTTGTGGTTTATGGTGGGATTGGAAGAGCAGCGCGGAACTGGGACTGCTATGACCGGATCGTGGAAGCCCTGCGAGAGCTGGAGGATGAAGAGACGCTGGTCGTTCAGTCTGGCAAACCGGTTGGTGTGTTCCGGACGCATGCCAATGCACCGCGTGTTCTGATTGCGAATTCCAATCTCGTGCCGCACTGGGCGACCTGGGAGAAATTCAACGAGCTCGATCGAGCGGGGCTGATGATGTACGGCCAGATGACGGCCGGATCCTGGATCTATATCGGAAGTCAGGGGATTGTTCAGGGGACGTATGAGACGTTCGTTGAGATGGGGCGCCAGTATTACGGTGGCGACCTCAAGGGCCGCTGGATTCTGACGGGTGGTCTGGGGGGGATGAGCGGTGCGCAGCCGCTGGCTGCCGTGATGGCGGGGGCGTCCATGCTGGCGGTGGAATGTGAGCCGTCGCGCATTCAGAAGCGTCTGGAGACGGGTTATTTGGACCGGCAGGTGCAGGATCTGGATGAGGCGTTGCAGATCATTCATGAGGCCTGCGCCAAGGGTGAGGCGGTTTCCGTGGGGCTTCTGGGCAATGTGGCTGAAATCTTTCCGGAGCTGGTGCGGCGTGGCATCCGCCCGGACGGTGTGACGGACCAGACATCCACGCATGATCCGCTGAATGGATATCTCCCGGCTGGATGGTCGCTGGAGAAGGCTGAGAAGCTGCGGATTACGGACCCGGCAGCGGTTGAAAAAGCGGCGCGGGAGTCTATGCGGCTTCAGGTCGAGGCAATGGTAGCGTTTCATCGGATGGGGGTGCCGACCTTCGATTACGGCAACAATATCCGCCAGATGGCGCTGGAAGAAGGGCTGGAAGATGCCTTTGCGTTTCCGGGATTTGTGCCGGCCTATATCCGTCCGCTGTTCTGCCGGGGGATCGGTCCGTTCCGCTGGGCGGCGCTGTCGGGCGATCCGGAGGACATCTACAAGACGGATGCGAAGGTCAAGGAATTGCTGCCGGATGACAAGCATCTGCACAACTGGCTGGATATGGCGCGAGAGAAAATCCAGTTTCAGGGTCTGCCATCCCGGATCTGCTGGGTGGGTCTCGGGGACCGTCACCGGCTGGGGTTGGCGTTCAACGAGATGGTGGCCAAGGGTGAGCTGAAAGCGCCGATCGTGATCGGACGCGATCATCTGGACAGTGGGTCGGTGGCCAGTCCCAATCGTGAAACGGAGGCCATGCGCGATGGGTCCGATGCCGTTTCCGACTGGCCTTTGCTGAATGCGCTGCTCAATACCGCCTCGGGCGCGACCTGGGTGTCGCTGCATCATGGTGGCGGTGTGGGCATGGGTTTCTCGCAGCATTCGGGCATGGTGATTGTGGCCGATGGTACGGACGATGCCGCTGCCCGTCTGGAGCGCGTGTTGTGGAATGATCCGGCGACAGGTGTGATGCGTCATGCCGATGCGGGCTATGACATTGCCGTGGCTTGTGCGCATGAAAAGGGCTTGAACCTGCCCATGATTACGACCAAGAAATAAGGTTTCGGAGGCGCATCTTTTCGGGGATGCGCCTTTTTTTGCTTCTGACAGGATAACTGCGATCATCATGACAGGAATACAGGTTGTCCGTTATCTTCCGGGGCGGCAGCTTCTGCTTCTGGCGCTGGGGCTCAGCATCTGCTCCGGCTGTGCGTATCTGGGCTCGTCCGTAATGCCCTTTCAGATTGATGCGCTGATGTCGGGGCTGCATCAGTCCGCCAGTCGGGCGGGGATGTTCGGCTTTTTCGAAATCATGTCCTTTGCGGTTTTCATGGTGGTGCTGTCCCGTCTGACGGGGCGCGTTTCGGTGGTCATGACGGCGTTTCTGGGCGCGGGGCTGGCGGTTCTGTCGTCCCTGCTGACGGCGATGGGTCTGTCTTCCTCGGCGTGGACGTGGGGCTGTGCGCTTCTGTTTGGTCTGGGGGAGGCGCTGCTGGGGCGGTCCTATGTCTGTGCGGCGTCGGCGAGTGAGAACCCTGACCGGATGTATGCCATTTCCAATGGTGGGGGGCTGATCGTTCTGGTGGCGGTGATCGACGCCATCCCTTACGCCACGCGCAGTTTTGGCGAACTGGGGGTTTTCGTCGGGATCGCGGTCATTGTTGCGGTGATTGCGCCGTTCATGGCGACGCTGCGCCATGCGCCGCCATTGCCGTTCCGGCAGAGTACGGAAAAGATGCGTCTGACGCGTGGCGGGGTGGCGCTGCTGTTTATCTGGGTGGGGTCGTCTCTGGGATCGAGCATGGCGTGGTCCTTTGCCGAACGGGTCGGGCGGGCCATTCATCTGTCAGCCGATTATATCGTTTTTCTCTCGACGGTGGGGATCGTTTCCAGCGTTCTGGTCAGCTTCACTGTCGGTGCGCTGGCGCAGCGGCTGCGGCGGGAGATCATTCTGCCGCTAACATTGATCGGGACGGGCGTAGGTGGCTTGCTGGCGTGTTCGGCTTGGGACACATGGAGCTACACGGCGGGCGTCATCATCTACTGGAACTGTTCCATGCTGTCCTATGCGTGGCTGCTGGGAAGTGCGGCCGCGCTGGATCATACGGGTAGGGTCGGGACGTTCTGTGGCGGTATGGACCGCATGGGATATGCTCTGGGAGCACCGCTGGGAGGGCTGATTGTCGATCATGCCTCTTTCACGATGCTTGGCATTGCCGGGTGTGTGGCCTGTGTGGTCAGCCTTCCGTTCGGGTTGCCTGTTCTCCTCAGGGAGATCCGGGCGTCCGGCACGGAGGGTCGGCCTGCATCAGGGCTTCAAGTCGGGTGATATCGTCCGCCAGCGGGTGGTCTTCCTCGTAAAGGGGAAGGATGGCCCGCACGCTGTTGTAAAGCTCCAGCGTGCGGGGGGCGATTTTCCCGGTGAGACCGGCAAGGTCCATGGCCTGACAGAGGGCCAGAAGTTCAATCGCGAGAATGGATCGTGTATTGGCGACAACGTCCCGTGCCTTGAGGGCCGCTGGTGTGGCGTGGACGAGGATGTCTTCCTGAAGACCTGAGGTAATGCCGCCATCCAGACTGGCGGGGAGGGCGTTGCGGCGGTTGGCACTGACAAGCGAAGCCGCCGTGTATTGCGCGATCATGAAGCCGCTTCCCGTGCCGGAATCGCTAGACAGGAAGGCCGGGAACGGGGTGAGCAGGGGGTTGACCATGCGGTCCAGACGGCGTTCGGAGACTGCACCCAGAGAGGCCAGTGCGATGGCGGCTTCGTCCATGACGCGGGCAATGCTGGCGCCGACGGCATGGGCTTCGGAGAACGCGCCGATGCCTGTTTCGTCCTCAATGATGGCGGGATTGTCGGACAGGCTTTGCAGTTCCTGTGTGACAGTGTGGCGGATGCCGGTCAGAGCGTCATGGATCGATCCATGAATATGGGGTATGGCGCGCAGGCTCAGGGCGTCCTGTGTGCGCTGGCCTCGGGCGTCTGCGATCCTAGTCGAGCCTGCCAGATTCTGGTTGAGGGCCTGTGAGACGGCGCGATGGCCGGGCGGGACGCGCAGATCTGCCGAGCGTGGATCAAAGGCGCGCTGTTGTCCGCCCAGGACATCAAAGGTTGCAGCGGCGATCCGATCTGCCCAGTGGAGGCAGGTGGCGGCTTCTTCCGTGACGAGGCTGGCAATTCCGGTGGCGCAGGAGAGGCCGTTGACTAGGCACAGCCCTTCCTTGGCTTCAAGAACGAGCGGGATGAAACCGAGCTGTTCCAGCACCTCGGCGGCGGCCTGTTCCGTGCCATTGGTCCGGAGCATTCCGTGACCGATCAGGGTCAGGGAAATATGAGCCATGTGTGTGAGATATCCGACCGATCCGTCCCGTGGCACGATTGGCAAGCAATCGTGGTTGAGGAGGGCGACGAGGCGATCGACGATCTCCGCGCGGAGGCCGGAATAGCCCAGGCAGTACTGGTTGACGGCGCAGGCCATGATGGCGCGCGTTGCTTCGGCGCTGAGGGGAGGGCCGAGCCCCGTGGCGTGGCTGAAGAGGATCTTGCGGGAGAGGGTTGACTGTTTTTCAGGTGTGATCCGCGTGTCTGAAAGTCCGCCGACGCCCGTATTGAGGCCGTAGGCGGCGGACTCGCTCTCGACAAGAACACGGAGGCGCCGGTTGGCGTCGTCAAGCCGCTGCCGCGCCGCCTGCGACAGCTGGATCGTTTTTCTGTTCCGGGCGATGTCGCAGATGTCCTGCGGAGAGAAAGGCTGATCGAGCAGGAGTTCGGTCACGGCGGGTCTCTTGGTTGTCTATACAAGAGAGAACTTTAGAGGCGTCGTGTCGGGGGCGTCAATCCGCCGGGCGTTGTTTTCAGGGTGTTGTCTTTAGGGGCGGTAGCGACCACCGAAGCTGTAGCGGTTACCGGAATAGGTGAAGATGCCCTTCATGACGACGCGGCCGTCGACCCAAGTGCGGCGCATTAGTTGCAGGCAGGCTTCCGGTTCGTCGAGTTGCAGAAGGGTGCAGATGTCCTGTGGGGGCATGACGGCAAAGACCACATGTTCGATCTCTTCCGGCCCGGCGATGCCGTAAAGATGGCGGTGCGGATTGATGCGGGTGAAATCTTGTTCCAGATAATCCGGGGCGAAATGCGGAGAGACGTAGCGCTCTTCAAGCTGAAGAGGCACATCGTCTTCATAATGGACGATTAGGGAGCGGAATAGGCGTGTGCCGGGGCGTTGTTCGAACGCCGTGGCCAGATCGCTGTCGGCGCGCACCGTCTCTACCGCGATGACTTCGGCTCGGTGCTGGTGGCCGCTGGCGACGATGTCGTCGATGATGTCGCGGATTTCCAGAAGTTCGACGCGTTTGGCAGGCTGGGCCACGAATGTGCCGACCCCCTGTGCCCGGCGGACGATCCCTTCGGCTGTCAGTTCCCGCAACGCCCGGTGGATCGTCATGCGGGAAATGCCGAGCTGTTCGACGAATTCATGTTCGGAGGGAAGGCGGTGGCCGACTTTCCATTCCCCGCAGTCGATCCGTTCGATGATGAAGGCTTTCACCTGCTCGTAACGTGCGATGGTCTTCGTCTTGTCCAGGATCTGCGACACGGCGCCCGCTGCCTTTTCTTCTCTTGAGGACTGGTCTGCCCTCTGTGGGCGGGAGAGCATTTCTGATCCTGCCGGGTTGTTGTACTTACATATGAGACACCCCCCTAAGCAGGCGTATGACCATATGAAGCCGGATCCGGAAAATGACAATCTTTTCCCGCTGTCCCGTGGGCCGCAGCCAGTTGAAAACCTCGTCGCGCAGACGTGGAAAAACGGTGGCGGTCTAACGCGGGTCATTGTTTCTGGCGAAGAGTGGCGTCTGAGTGTGGCGGAGATTACGCAGGATGGTGCTTTCTCGCGGTTTCCGGGAATTTCGAGGCAGATTGCGCTGCTGACGGGGCAGGGCGTGCGACTTCGTCTTTCGGACGGGACGGAGCGGGAAGTCGTCCGGGTCGGGGAAATTCTGACGTTTTCCGGCGATCTGGATGTGGAAGCCGTTCTGGTGGATGGGCCGGTTCAGGTGGTGAACCTGATGTATCCCGTCTCCCGCGCGTGTCGGATGGAGGCGGTCCGAGGCGGAGATGCGCTGAGTTTTGAGGCACCTGCAGGAGCCGCGCTGGTTGTTGCGCAGGGGGGGGGGGTGTTTGAGGGGGCGTCGGGGCAGCCCCACATTTTCCGGGCCGGGGCGTATCTGGTGCTGCCGGATGGGGGCGGGAGAGTAAGATCAGATGAGGGTGGCCTTTTGTACTGCGCCGCCCCCGTCTGAGTATCGGGAGCCTTCTGGGCGCCAGTCTGCGGCAGCGGTCAGCAAAGGTTCGATGGCGGCGGAAAGGTTAGCGGCGGCCTGAAGGTCGATGGGCCAGGGGGCCTGCTCTGAGGCGAGGTAGGTGGACTGGGCGATTTCGAGCTGGATGGTGTGGATGTTGTCCTCTGGCTGGCCGTAATGACGCGTTGTGTAGCCGCCTTTGAATCGGCCGTCGCGGACATGGGTGTAGGCGGTGAGCGTTTCTGCGCGGGCGATAAGCGTTTCGGCCAGTGAGGGTGCGCAGGAGGCCCCGCTGTTGGTGCCGAAGTTCAGGTCCGGCAGACGCCCTTCGAATAGCCTGGGGATTTCGGAGCAGATGGAATGGGCATCCCACAGGATCGCCCATCCGAACTGTTCCCGGAGGCGCATCAGTTCGGCCTGTACGGCGTCGTGATAGGGCTGCCAGTACTGGTCTGTCCGTGCGGCGATTTCGTCGGCATCCGGCTCCTGACCGTCCTGATAGATGGGCTGTCCATCAAAGCCCAGCAGCGGCACCAGACCCGTGCTGGGCCGCCCGGCATAGAGGGCGACGTCATCCCGACCTCGGTTCAGGTCCACGACATAACGGGAGAAATTTGCGCGCAGGATGCCGATCCCTTTTGACAGTGCGAAGGCATAGAGATGCTCCATGTACCAGTCGGTATCGGGCAGTTTTCTGCCGCGCGGGGTCATACGCTTTTCCATGCCCGGCGCCAGACGGTCGCCCGCATGGGGGATCGTGATCAGGATCGGGAGGGTGCCGGGGGTAAAGGAGAAAACGGTCGTCATGGTTGTGATCCGGGAAATCTCAGGCAGCTATCAGGGGCGCAGGGTTGCATGAAAAGCCCTGGTCAGGCGGGCTTCGTCGGGGTGGTGACCATCGGTGATGCGCCATTGTCCGGCGCACATGACGTGGCGGACGGGGGGGCTTGAAGTGGCGAAAATGGCGGAATCGAGAATGTCGTCGTTCTGAAGATCGGGCAGGGACAGGGCCTGTTCGTCGAGGACGCACAGATCGGCGCGGGCGCCGGGTTGCAGACCGCTGAGGGGCAGGCCGGTGGCCTGCGCGCCCCCGGCGAGGCTCTGGCGGTACAGCCATGCGCCGATCGACCCCTTGTGGTCCGGGGGGAGGGCCACGCAGCGTTTCTGGCTTTGCAGACGCAGGCCATATTCCAGAAGACGGAGCTCTTCCCATGGGCTGAGCAGGACATTGCTGTCGCTGCCGATGCCGAAGTGCCCTGACTGAGCGACATAGGCTTCGAACGGGAAAATGCCGTCTCCCAGATTGGCTTCCGTGATCGGGCAGAGACCGGCCACGGCCTCGGAGCGGGCGATGGCGGTGACTTCCGCGGCCGAGAGATGGGTGGCGTGGACGAGGCACCAGCGGGCATCGACGGGCAGATGACACATCAGATGTTCTACGGGGCGCTGTCCCGTAACGGAGAGGCAGGTTTCCACCTCGCGCTGCTGTTCGGCGATGTGGATATGGATCGGGGCGGCGGGGCCTGCTGCGTGGAGCAGGTCGCCGAGGGTGTGGATGTCCACGGCGCGGAGGGAGTGCAGGCCTATCCCTGCTGTCACCAGTTGTGAGCCGCGCCAGTCGGATTGGAGGTCGGACAGGATGCGGGCGATCGTGTCCGGGGTGCTGGCGAAGCGTTTCTGGGCGTCGTTCAGCGGGCTGCCGTCAAACCCGCCACGGGCGTAGAGGGTGGGAAGGAGCGTGATGCCGATGCCTGCATCGGTGGCGGCTGCGGCGACGCGTGAGGACATTTCGGCCGGGGACGTATAGGGGCGTCCGTCGACAGCGTTGTGCAGGTAATGGAACTCGGCAACCTGCGTATAACCGGCCTTGAGCATCTGCATATACAGGAAGGCGGCCACGTCCTGCATCTGCTCCGGGGAGATGCGGTGTGCGAGCTGGTACATGCGCGTGCGCCATGTCCAGAAGGTGTCGTCCGGGTTCTGTCTCCGCTCCGCCAGCCCTGCCATGGCGCGCTGGAAGGCGTGGGAATGCAGGCTGATCTGCGGAGGCACGACCATGTCCAGAAGCTGCATATCCGGGCCAGGTGTACTGTCGGGGGTGAGGGAGGCGAACGTCCCGTCAGCGGCGATGGTGATCTGGACGTTGCGGCGCCACCCCTGTGGCAGGAGGGCCTGTTTTGCAAACACTTCGGTCATCACGAAATTCCAGGTTGCAGGAGGGGAAGCGCTTTGGGCAAGCAGGTTCCGTTATCCAGCCAGGATCATAATGGGATTGACTGATATGTATATACATATATCACCATAACCGGAACAATTCGGAGAAGAACCATGTGGGACGTCCTTTGGCTCAATGTCCATCTTGCGACGGGTGATGAGGCTCTTGTCACGGCCGGGGATGGGTATGGATGTATCCGCAATGGCGCCGTGGGCGTGCGCGACGGGGCGATCTGCTGGATTGGCGCGCAGGCGGATCTGCCGGATGTGTCGGAAAATCTGGCCATCCGGAACGAAGACGGGCGTGGCGGCTGGCTGACGCCGGGGCTGATCGATGCACATACGCATGTCGTGTTTGCGGGCGATCGCAGTCGTGAGTTCGCGGAAAGGCTGAACGGGGCGTCCTATGAGGAGATTGCGCGCAAGGGCGGCGGTATTCTCTCGACGGTTGCGGCGACGCGCGCGGCATCGGAGCAGGAGCTTCTGGAGGCGTCCCTCAAGCGGGTGCGTACGATGATCCGCGAAGGCACCACGACTCTGGAAGTGAAGTCAGGCTACGGACTGACCCTTGCGGACGAACTCAAACAGTTGCGGGTGGCGCGGGCGATCGGTGAGCAGCTGCCGGTCCGTGTGCACAAGACGTTTCTAGGCGCGCATGCGGTGCCGCCCGAATATCAGGGACGTGCGGACGCGTATGTGACGTTTCTTGTCGAAGAAGTTCTGCCGGTTCTTCATGAAGAAAAGTTGGTTGATAGCGTGGATGCGTTCTGCGAGACGATCGCCTTTTCACCCGCCCAGACGGAAATCCTGTTCGATGCGGCCCAGAAGCTTGGACTGCCCGTCCGCATCCATGCCGAGCAGCTTTCTCTGGGCGGAGGGACGGTTCTGGCTGCGCGGTATCACGGGTTGTCTGCGGATCATCTGGAATATGCGGATGAGCAGGCTGTCATGAGCATGGCGCGTCATGGGACGGTTGCGATGCTGCTTCCCGGCGCATTCTATTTCATCCGCGAAAAGCAGCTTCCGCCTGTCGCATTGCTGCGTGAGCATGGCGTGGGTATCGGTCTGGCGACAGACTGCAATCCGGGGACGTCCCCTGTTCTGAGCCTGACAGCGGTCATGAACATGGGATGCACGCTGTTTCGTCTGACGCCCGAGGAGAGTTTCCGGGCGGTGACGTCTGTGGGCGCGCGGGCTCTGGGATTGGGGCAGCAGGTGGGTATGCTGCGTCAGGGGATGCGGGCGGATATGGCGTTGTGGGATGTAACGGGCCCGCATGAACTGTCTTACTGGGTGGGGGGGCTGCGCCCCTCGCGACTGGTTCATGCAGGGGTATGTATTTAGGATCTGTCCGAGTATTTGCAGTACAATTTAGGAATAGATAATCCGAGGGAAAATCTAAAAATCTGTAACAATTCCACAGATTTCTTTCAAAAATGAACGGCAGCGAAAATTCAGTTGTGAATTGCCTCAGACATGCAGAAACTCCTGAGACAATGCTTTGTCGGGATGACGGCAAGGAGGGGTAGACTGTCTGCTTTTGGGTATGAACCTTTGGAAGCAGAAGTCACCACCAATTCCGGGACCAAATATCTAGTTGTCATGTGCAATATGAAGAGGCCGTGTCTTGTTTGAATCAGCCGGACAAATTGCCTTGAGTTGAGCGTCAAGTCCACTCAAACGGGCCAAAAGCGCTTCAACATCAAAGAGATCGGACGACTTGCTGGGACCTTATTTGCTGGAATGATTGTCCGTCCGTAGAAACAGCAGAATAGCTTCAAGCACCTGCCATCGGTTCTTTTCCATAATCACCATATGCGTTCCTTCCCCAATCTCTGTCCATCGTCGGTACGGGGCATTGAGAAAACGTTGAAACAGGTTTCCCATCTGTTGAATGGTCACATCGAGATCCCACTCAGCGTGAAGGAGAAGAACCGGGACCGTGACCTCTTCGGGGTTGTAAAGAGATTTTCCAGTGGACCAGTAGTCACGTATGTCCTGAATCACCCCCGCAGGTGCCCGGATCACTCCCTCATGTTCTGCTGGATCACTGGCAAGAATAACTGCGGCCCACTGTTCAAACCATCCTACCGGAAGGATCTCTTCGCGTTTCTGCTCAGGTGCACCTTCCAACCAGCGCTGACGGAAAGTCTGAACATCGAAACGTCGATAAGCGTGTATGGGGCCGCCAGGATCCAGACGTGAAACGCCGTCATTGATCCATTGCGGTGCAATTAGCGTCAGGTTCTCTACCTTGTCATTGTGCGTCGCCGTATACGCGCCAGTAATCGTGCCACCCCAGGACATTCCGATCAGGCAAAGGCGCGGGAGGGCGAGCGTCCCAAGAAGATAATCAACAGCTGTAGTTAGATCGCGTATTGCTGTTTCGGTCCTGACCTGAGGCGGGGCATCTTCAGGCGTACCTTCCATTCCAGCAGGCCGTGTTGATCCTCCGAAACCCCGCACATTGAGTGCGTAAACGTCGAACCCTTCCTGGGCGAGGATATCCATGAAGGCCCCCTCTCCAACAGGCACATCGAAAAGACTTTCGGACGGGAGTGTCGCACCATGCATCAACAGGATCGTCCGCTGCGACCCGAATATCTGGATATCCGAACGCCTTTTATGGCGTAGATGAAGCCAGATATCGGCCGTATCACTCGGAATGAACAGGTTTTTCGTAAGCAGATTTGTCATTTGGCGTCCTCCGCGTCCGACTGTGCAAATTCCCACGCAAATCCTGCTGCACGGCGCCTGACATAGCCGGCACCTGTTTCGGCGAAGTGACTGGTAAAGCAAAGGCTCCCGGTGTCCGCTGCTTCTTCAAGAAACCACCGCCGCGAACGCTCGGCAGGCTGAACGAACTCACAGTAAACGGACCGTAGATCTGGACGATAAACCTGTAGAGGATGATGCATGACATCTCCTGTAAACCACGCCTCCGCACCGTCTGACCGCAACCGGATCGAGGCATGATCAATGCTGTGGCCGGGGGTAGGATGAAAGGAGAAGCCCGCAAGAACCTCTTGACCGTCGATTATAATCGCTTCTCCAAGCCCAGCTTCGATGACGGGGAGCATGCTGTCTGCATAGACGCGCGGTAGCGGGTGATGATCTGGGCGTCCCAATATCTCCGGGGGCAGATCCGGTGCAGGGTCAATACGGTCATTGCTTGCACCGTATCGGGCCTCGATGGCCGAGAAGATATGACGGGCTTTCGGAAAGGTCGGCACCCATTTTCCGTGGTGCAGGTGCGTATTCCATCCGACATGATCTGCATGAATATGCGTATGCAAGACGACATCAACCTGCTCCGGCTGTACGCCTGCTGCCGCAAGATGTTCGAGAAATGGTGTATGCAGATGGTCCAATGCTGGCGCGGCCGGTAACGGCTTGTCGTTGCCGGTGGCGGTGTCAATCAGAAGATTGAGGCCAGCAACCTGAACAAGCCACGCATGTGTTCCTTGCGAGACCGTACCGGTCACGGGGTTAAAAGACCCTGACGTCAAGGCCGAACCAAAGACTGCAAGTGCCTCTGCATCAATGTCCGGATACAGTTTTTGGGGATCTGCATTGTCCCAGTGAAGTTCCGGAATGCGCATGATACGGGCGCTACCTACTTGAAAAGCGGCTGTCATGATTGACCCAATGCGATTGTTTTGCGTCGCATCAGAAGTTAGGGTGCGTCTAAACATCACACAAATCGATCTGAAACATGAAGCCCATTGATCATTTCAATCTTAGGTCTTTCGACCTTAACCTTCTGATTGCTTTTGACGCACTTGTTTCAGAGCGCGGCGTCACAAAAGCGGCGCATCGCCTTCGTATCCAGCAGCCAGCAATGAGCCATGCACTCGCCACTCTCCGGATGTTGCTGGGGGATGATGTGCTCGTCAGAACAGGCGCTGTCATGCAGCCGACCGCCAAAGCATCCGCCATGATGCCGCATGTTGGGGACTTGTTGAGGCAGGCTCAGAACATCCTGATGCCCGAGAAACAGTTTGATCCTGCTACGGAGCAGCGGATCTTTCGTTTTGGCTTTTCGTCCGAACTTGAAGTTTTTCTGATGCCAAAACTGATGGCCTATTTGCAACAGAATGCACCCGGAATACGACTGCTGTCACGTGGTTCCCCGCGGAGTGAGGTCTATACGTTGCTGGACACGGGAGCGTTGGATATCGCAGTTGGTTGTTTTGATTTCGGGTTGGAACGCCATTGTGGTGTATCGTTGTACGAGCAGTCTCTTTCCTGCTGCTTTAACCCGGGCCTGATCAATCCGGATGCTGCGCTTACAGTTGAGCGTTATCTTAAACTGCCCCATGTACTCATGACGCTGAAAGATGACATCCAGGGATGCCTGTCAGAGGCGCTGATGAAGATTGGTCAGGAACTCAATGTGGTTCTTGCTGCATCGGATTTTCTGACGGCGCTTGCGGCTGCGGCGGCCGCACCTGTCCTGGCCACACTTCCCAGCCGGATTGCTCAGCAGCATGCCGCGCATTTCGGTTTAACGATCCGTCCCGTTCCACTGGATTTGCGTATCCCGGCAGTATCGATGATCTGGTCGGCCCGCAGTGATCGTGATCCCTCTGCAGTGTGGCTACGTGATGCTGTTACGTCAGTATTGGATGATCATGTCAGATCAAACTATTTGATGGACAATGAAAGCAACATAGGCGGATAAGGTCGCGATCACCCATACAAGACGTACTAAAATATCTGATTTGTTATATTCTCCATTATGAAACCGGACCTTCCGCTTAAAAGATGGGGGAGGTACGGTTTTTGATGTTCAAGTCAGTCAGACGGGCATCGTTTCGTTAAAGTCGCTTTTGCATGACGCGGCGACAAAAGCCCTTGCGACAAGGCCTGTTCAGCTTCGGAGCAATCCGAGGGGTGATCACTGGCCCATACGACGAAGCCGTCAGGACGAATGAGCAGGGCGCATAAGCCTAGGCGATCATTTACACCGACGTCGATATAGGAAAGTCGGTGTTGATAGCGAACGGCGAGTTCATGCAAGCATAAACTTTCGCCAAAATCGAGCAGCACCGCTTTCCCTCGTCGAAGATGTTCGTTCAGGCGCGTCCCGTCGTTCAGCCCGAAATCGGGTGCACTCCGCCCCACCAGAGGATGATCATCACCCAGGTTGTAGCGCACGCCAATCCCCCACACCCGTTCGGCCATATAGGTTGCCCCATCCCGCGTCGTGGCCAAGTCATGCATAATGGCTCGCAATGCACGGGAACCCTGATTCGGCCGCATCAGCGTGACCTGCGCGCGGGACCAGTCAAGGACCTGCTCGGCTACCGGACGTCTTTCATTATGGTAGCTATCCAGCAGGGCGGGAGCGGCGTCCCTGCGGATTGTTGACGCTAGCTTCCACCCCAGATTTATCGCATCACCGAAACCGAGGTTAAGGCCCTGCCCACCCAGGGGCGAATGAATGTGTGCTGCGTCACCAGCCAGAAGCAAACGCCCCTTTCGGTAATCAGAGGCGAGAAAAGCCCGATCGGTCCAGGTCGTCGCAAGGCCGAGCGCCCTGACCTCCACTTCGGTGCCGGAGATGCGCCGCAGGACCGTTTGTATGTGATCGCGTGTGATTGCTTGGTTCCTGTGACAGGCACCTCCATCGAATTCGACCATTCTGATCATGTCAGGGGGATCAAAGATGTAGGTTCCAGTCGGCGTGTCGTGATGACCTGCGGGGAGGATGTGCGGCTCGGCAAGATCCACCCTGGCGAAGTAGCCCGTGAACTCGGGTTCTGTCCCGGTGAAGCCGAAGCCTGCAGCTTTCCGGACGATGCTTCGTCCGCCATCGCAGGCGACAAGCCAGTTTCCTCGAAAAACAGTCTCGCCAGCCCAGACACTGACATCGTTATCCGTAGCGTGAATTTCTGAGACACATATCCCGTAACTGACCACAACCCCCAGTGTCAGGGCGCGATCCTTCAGGACCGCTTCAATACTTTCCAGATCGGCAGCCATTGGGCTGATCGTGGACGGCAGACGATAAGCCCACTGTGTTTGATCAATCTGATCCATAAAAAAGTCGATGCCCGCGAAATGTCCGGCAGGCTGACGTGTCTGCCTCATCCACGACGCAGCCGATGCGATGTCCTGTTCCGGGATACGCGCTTTGAGGGGCATCAGCAGGCCACGCCGGTCAAAAATTTCCATCGTTGCGACGGAAAGGCCGCGTAATCCGAAAGGAGCGAGCTTCAAGGGAGTGCTGGCATCGGCCGCCTGTTCAAGGATCTGCACTGAACACCCAGCCAGCGCCAGCTCGCAGGCCAGAAAAAGACCAACGGGCCCTGCACCGATAATCAGGACATCGCAGGTCGCAAAGAGGGGATCAGACATTTTTTTACTCCGGGGTCATCGTCCGACCGGAGCGTTTCTCGGACCTGAGCCCCGCTGGGACGAACGGACGAGTACTTGCAGTACCCTTCGTTCGTCGCGGGGGCCTCAGGCACGAAGCCAAAGACCAGAGCTTCCATTACTGGAAGGACTTGGGCTTACCAGACCAAGCCTGCCTTTTCCGACGCACTCTTTCTAGCGCTGCGGCTCTCCTGACACAACAGATGTTGCCGAGCAGCGGGGGCCCTGTACGGTTCGGCCCGGCATGCCTGTTGCCAAACATCACCGCATCAGGTCATCAGCGAAGCGGCGCAGAAGCGACCTTAACTGATCAAGATCTTCGTCAGTCCAGTCGACGAGAATGCGGTTGGCTAGCCTCTCGCGCGCCGCGTTGAGCAGGTCTACCATTTCCTGTCCTTTTCCTGTCACTGTCGCTTCGCGAACACGCCTGTCTGTTATGGACGGCTTGCGCTCAATGAGGCCCAGTTCCTCCAGCTTGCTCATCTGTCGGCTGATGGTCGTATGATCGCGGCCCGTCCGATCCGCGAGTTCGACCACACCGATCGGACCGTAGCGCCACACACGTGCCAGAAGCGGAAACAGGGCCCGATCCAGAGGAATACCCGCTTCTTCGATCAGACGATCATCCCGACGCGGCCGGTTGATTTCATCGACCAGATCGATGATCGCGGCATGGAGTCCCCGCAGGATCTCAGAATCGTGTGCATTATTCACGTTTTTTGTTGCCTTCGATGCGGAGCCTATATATGTGAATATTACACATTAACTCGCGGAGCTGCCAGTGTCTTTCGATACAGACGTCCTGATCTCGGGTGCGGGGGCTGCGGGCCTGACACTAGCCATCGACCTCGCCCGACGTGGAATTTCGTTCCGACTGATCGAGCAGAACGCGCAGCCGTTCAGCGGGGCGCGCGGCAAGGGCATCCAGCCTCGGACGATGGAGATTTTCGAGGATCTCGGCATCGTCGATCGTATGGCTGCGGCAGGCGGCTCCTATCCGCCGCTCTGTCAGTATCGTCCTGATGGAACCCATAAAATGTCGCTTCTGACGGAAGCGGACGTTTTTCCGGCCCCAGCCGAGCCCTATGCGGCACCACTGATGCTGCCGCAGTTCGCCACCGAAGCCGTCATGCGGGAGCGGCTTGCCGAACTGGGCCATCATCCACATTTTGGGACACAGTTGGTCGGTTTCCAGCCGGACAATGATGGCGTTACGGCGAGGATCGAACAGCAAGGCGGCGAGCAGGTTATCCGCGCCCGGTTCCTCGTCGGGACCGATGGTGGCCGCAGCTTCGTGCGCCATGCATTGGCGATCGATTTTCCGGGAGAAGCACTGGGCGTGCGTGCAATCGTTGCCGATGTGCGGCTGGAGGGACTTGATCGGTCCGCCTGGCATCGGTTCCAGTTTGATTCACCCGAAACACAGGTGATGATCTGTCCTCTGGCGGGGACGAACCTGTTCCAGATTCAGGCTCCTGTGGCTCTGGACGGAGAGGTCGATCTGTCTCCGGCCGGGCTGACCGCGCTCATTGAAGACAGGACCGGCAGAGGGGACATTACGGTCCGTTCGGTCTCCTGGTCGTCGGTTTATACGATGAGTGCGCGTCTGGCCGATCGCTATCGGATCGGGCGCGTCTTCCTTGCGGGGGACGCCGCGCATGTTCACCCGCCAACCGGCGGTCAGGGCCTCAATACCAGCGTTCAGGACGCCTATAATCTCGGCTGGAAGCTTGCGTCCGTGCTCTCGGGGGCATCGGAAGCGCTGCTCGACAGCTACGAGGCAGAGCGTCGGCCGATCGCATTGAACATGCTGCGTCTCGCGACGCGGCTGCTCGGGGAAGTCAAGCAGGGCACCATGCGACGCGATCGCGAGGTGCGGCAGCTCGACCTCGGCTATCGCGGTTCATCATTGAACGTGCCCGGTTCGGTGGGCGGCAAAGTGCAGGCGGGCGATCGCGCCCCTGATGCGCCCTGTCGTGGACAGGCGGGGCAACCGACACGGTTGTTCACGGTTTTTCAAGGGCCACACTGGACCTTGCTCGGCTACCAGCCGCACGACCGGCCGTCGGCCATCGCGGGTTTCCGGATCGTCACCATTGGCGCGGGGCATGAACTCGTCGATGGAGAGGGCGATATCGCTGAAGCATACGGGATCGAACCCGGTCAGTGGGTGCTCGTGCGTCCGGACGGTTACATCGCCGGAATTATCCCTTCTGACGACCTGGAGGCGCAGCTGTCGCGCTATCTGGCCCATGTGCTGCCATCCCGCCCGACCGTTACGCTTAGAGGGGCATGATGGGGGGAAGCAGACTGTGTGATATCTGGATCAAAAAAACAGGTTAGCGACCGTGACCTGCTCGCCCTTTTTGATTGCGGCATATTAGGTGTGACAAGAGTGCACAATGCCTTCAAAGGAATTTTTATTTGTTCTCGCTGAAAAGTCCTCAAGCCGATTCAGTTCGTGCGCAATATTCCACACGCATAGCATTTCTTATTGCAGGCTTCGCAGGAGCCGCGTGGGCACCGATTATTCCTTATGTAAAATTTCGATGTGGTCTGAGTGATGCCCATCTAGGACTTTTACTGCTGTGCCTTGGTGCAGGCTCGATCGTATCCATGCCGGCAGCTGGAAGTCTGGCGGGTCGCTATGGTTGTCGTGGGATCATTGCCATTGCAACCCTCGCTATCTGTGCTGCTCTTCCAGTTCTGGCCTCTTCTGCTTCGATACCTCTTTTGGCGACTGCACTGGTCGTGTTTGGAGCGGGCGTTGGAACCATTGATTGCGTCGTTAATATTCAGGCCGTCATTGTTGAGCGTGCATGCAAACGGACAATGATGTCCGGTTTTCATGGCCTTTTCAGTGTGGGAGGTCTGCTTGGAGCGGTAGCTGTCAGTAGCCTGCTCAGTCTTGGCCTCTCTCCAACCATCACGACTGTATCTGTCGCAGCCTTGTTAGTTCTGAGCGCTATTCTTGCTCTGCCGGGACTGCTTACGGGGCGGACCAATTCGGAAGAAAGTGCGTCGTTTGTATTGCCCCATGGCGTCGTTTTCGCGATTGGCATGATATGTTTCATTGTATTTCTGACTGAAGGTGCAGCCATAGATTGGAGTGCTGTTTTTCTTGCGACCGAACGCCATATTGATGTGCGGTACACAGGATTAGGGTATGTTGCATTTGCGTGCACTATGACTTTGGGCCGACTGTCCGGAGATTATCTTGTAAATCGTGTTTCGGGGCGTTTCCTAGTTACAGGCGGCAGCTTATTAGCTGCGTTTGGAATGACCCTGATTACAGTCGTACCTATATGGCAGCTCACTTTATTTGGTTATGCCCTCGTAGGAGCAGGATGTGCCAATGTTGTTCCGATCCTTTATTCGGCAGTGGGACGACAGCGTTATATGCCCGAACACCTTGCTGTCTCTGCCATCACAACCCTTGGATACTCAGGAATTCTGGCCGGTCCTGCCGCTCTCGGGTTTATCGCTCAGATCACTGACCTGTCACTTGCACTTGCCATTGTGGGAGGTCTTTTGGCTGTGGTTTCTGTTATGGGAATGCTGATCCCTCCGACACTGCTGCAAAACAGGTCGTCTTAGTTCTCCGCCCGAAATCTAAATGATCCAGTCCGATCTTCATGACGATATGTCTCATTCCAAAAGTTCAGGTTGAGATCACCAGACGTAAATTTGGCCATTTTTGATTGTCAGATCATCCTCGTAAGAGAGGCGTTCCCTTGCCAGTCTTGATCGGTCTGCACCGGAACGGCGTCTCCGCGGTCTTGGTGGACCATCCATATCCAATCTTGCAATGTCTGCTTTGCAAACAGAAGCACAGAGATTTTTGCGCCCGAGATGAAGGCGCAAATAGCAGGTCCGCTTACGCCTCATGTTAGTCGTTCTAGTATCGATAGCAGCTTCCTAAAAGCGGACGTGATTTATCTCGACAATCTTCAGTCCATCGGATATGCGGTCCCAATTTTTGCATCAAGTGTAGTTAGAGCTTATTTTTTGAATTTCCCTTCATAAGGAAGATGACTTGGGGTCAATATTAGGCTCCTCATCAATGAATCGAACAACACGGTCTTTGAAATCATCTGAACTTCTAAGCGTATTCTGGATACGCTTTAGAGACTTACTCTTTAATTTCTCACATTTATTCCGTGTCATAACATCGTATATATCCCCGGTGATGGCGTCTAATTTTAAATTATTATCATAATCGTGGCCATGTAATACTGAAGGCCAGTCATCAGAATCTGTCTTGTGGAAAGACCACTTGTGGCCTTTAACCTTTATTTGTTTTTCAGTCAGTCCACGAGGAACATCGAATTTTTCTTCAATATCATCATCAAAAGTCTCAACTGAAAAAATCACTGGAGACGGCTGATTTTCAGGAAGTAATGCCAGTCCTTTAGCAAACCAACTTAAGGGCACCATCCAATCATCACCAGCCTCATACTGCATATGAAGCTTTACGATTGTTTTATCCCCATCTTTCTCAAATTTTCCGGCTATTTTCCCGTTATACTCAATTTCATTAGTTTGATTTCTAAATTTTAAAACCATATCGGTCTCCGTTTTTGTCGTTGTGCATATTAAATATGAGGCATAGCACAAAATATTCTTACTATAAAAACAATTTCGATAGGTATTCAGCGTAAATTCTTCTTTTTTTATTGTATTTTATTGAAAACGTCTGGTGCTAATTTGGAAAGTGCCTGCATTAGCCCGATGCCCATAGGGGTAAATGCGATTCCGCTGTTTAGAGAGCCTTGCAAAATACCTAACCGAGTCAAGTGGTCAAAAACGATTTCAAGGTCGTTGAATTCGAGGGTAGTGGAGTAGAGAGTCTTAACAAACTCTTTTACTTCTGAAATGTCTGTACCTTTCGTCATCCCCTTACAACGTTTGTCGAGGCCCGCATTAAGAGCGTTAGGATAATGCTCAAGAATGTTTTTTTTAACAAAAAAAATGCATAGAGCGTAAAAATCTCGCGGCGACATAGCGTGAATTACGTCTACAAATTCGGGGCGAAGGTAAGCGTTGGCAGCATTTTTTTCGCCCCGATCAAATAAGTCGAGCGCCTTCTTTCCAAGCTGGTCCGCTTCCTCAATAGTTACATCTACCATCACAAACCTCATCAAAAATGTAAAACATGGCAAATATTCTTAATGCCGATATTCTAGTATACCTTTAGAATCTCAACAGGATTCCTGCAATCCTAGCACTCAACATAGGAGGCACGCGGTTTCGGCATTAAGCGCGTGAATAGCCGCTACTTCGGCTTCACGATTTCACAGCAGACATTCCGCCATCCCCCCAATATGCTTGGCGGCTTCATTGCAGACGTCAGGTTACGATCCTTGGTTTGTTCGAAGCAGACGCTGCCAGCAGCGCGCGAGAAACAGTCTGCACTAATTCTTTTGCAGCTTTCTCGCGTTCGATCGGCCGTCCTCAGGCCTTTTCGGGACCGAGGACCTAGCTCAGGATTCTAGCGTCTTGGTCAAAATTTTATGACGCTTCAGCTTAAGGACAAGCAGAAGTTGAATGCCAATTAGAATACCTTCGGTCAGTCCCTTAGCGAAGTCTGACACATGCACGCCGCCAATAAACGAAAATATAATTGCTGGGATCATGACGAAAAACATCAAACGGCGTGTTTTGGCGTCTTGCATGTAATCAATCCTTATCTTTCTATCATGACCGTAAGTAGATTTCATGAGAAAATAAAGTTTTTCCAGTTGATCACGCTCATTTAGGCAAAATGAGCAACCCGCTAAGTGGATTGCGCCGGCTGTCGACTTACAGACGCAGCAGCAGGCAGGCACTGGCAGGCGGGCGTTGCCGTCTTGTCAGACGAACGGCCGGCCGGGCAAAGCTCAAGCTGGCGTCTTGCTCTTTGCCCGCCAATCACGACGTATCGCTATGACTGACGCAAGCCACACCGCTCCTGCGGCCATAAGGCCAGAGACCTCGCCGCCCATAGGTGCTCCCATCAAGAAGCCGACGGTCGCGGCAACAATCAAAGCCGCTCCCAGAACATAGAACGGACGGAAGCCAGCAGCAAAAGCAATGGGAAGGAAGTGAAGCCCGACAACCAGGGCCATTGAAGGCAAGAGAAGGTCTGGCCGATGCAGATTTATGACAATGTTGGAGGCGAGGAAAAGGCCAATGCCTTCACCGATGCTACTCCACATAATGGCACGTTCTTCTTTCGGAGTAGGTTTGATCCCGTCTCCAGACAAACGGATAACATATATCGCCGCGAGGCCGATCAAGAGGAAGCCCAAGAAAGGCACGGCCAGCGCGATCCCGGAAGAATTCAGATGCCAATATAACGTCAAAGACGCGAAGACCGCCCCGAAGAAACTCATGATAAGCGCGCCCCAAGCCCCCATTGATATTCTCCTTACACTTTCGCAACGGTAGAGTAAGTCTGGCGCATGAATTAGTCGAGATAAATTAAGGTAGAAGATTAAACCAACACTTTCCCCGATTGGACAGCTATCCGGACAGCCGGAATTTTCTCAAAGGGTTAGGTTCGAGAAACGCTGTTGCAATGAACGTCAGCTATAATATTTATGCAGTCCGTTAGCAGATGTTCCGCTTACCCCCCCCCATGGCAGTCAAATAGAGCTATTTTTGCAGCATCATTTCCGCCATGCCGTCCAGTCTTGCCTTATGGCGTTCCCAGTCCGGCATCGCGCGTTCCAGCAACGCCCAGAAAGCAGGTCCATGATTGTGCTCCTTCAGATGGCACAGTTCATGTAGGATCACATAATCAATGCAGTCACGCGGGGCTTTGACCAGATGAGGGTTCAGTGTGATGGTGCCCCCCGGTGAGCAGTTGCCCCACTGGGTCTGCATCACCTGAAGTTTCAGGGCAGGGGGAGTGCTGACCCACAGCGTCGTGGGAAGGAGTGCAGACAGGCGATGACGAAAGACTTCCTGCGCCCTCGTAAAATACCATAGTTCCAGCATCTTCTGTATCCGTAGAGCATGGCGTTCCTGTACCGAAACTTCCAGCCGTCCTCGTAACATCCTCACGGTCTCTGGCGAATCAGGCTGATGATACACCTTCAGAAGATGCCGCCGTCCCAGATAGAAATGGCTTTCCCCGCTGACATACGCGCGGGGTGTGGCGTGTTCCTGCACCACCCGGAAGTCGCGTAGTTTCTGCCAGATCCAGCGGGTTTTCTGGTGTAGCGCCTTGTCCAGATCAGCCTCTGTCGTGCCATCCGGAACAGAGGCCTCCACACGCAGGTCGGGATGTACCTTGATCCGCAGCGTTGTGCCTGGACGTGCGCGGGGTATCAAGTTTACGCGGATCTGCTCCCCTCCATAGGTCAGAAGGCGAGAATGGATTTCTTCCATTTCAGCCGCGTAGGGTATCGGCAGGACCAGCCCGCATGATCTGAATAACCTGCCCGATGATCTCCTGCGCCTTGTCCACACCAAAGCCCGCTTTCTGGCCCGTGCTGAACAGGAGCGGCAGCAGTTCCTTTTTTACCGCCTTTTCCATATCCGGGCGACTGAGAGAATTCTCCCGCACGGCCTTATCCACGATGCTGTCGATCTTGAATGCCAGATCAACCCAGCGCTGGTTCTCCTCGTCCGTCTGCTTATGGTTGAAGATGGCCGCCGGAGTCTTCAGAAACACGCCATAATATGCCTGGGCATGGCGATGCCCGTCAAAAACAGAGGGGACGCTGTCCAGCTTCCGCTGGGCTACTTGTCCCTCAAACTCCTGGAACAGCATGAACTGTTTGAGCGGATGGTCGAACAGGCTTTCCGCCTCTTCAATCACCTTGCGCAGCAGGGCCGAGAAAGCTTCCTTTGCATACGGATCATCCTGCATCTCGTGATCGATCATCTTCGTCACACGGCTGCGGATCAGATCTGTCTCGTTGCGGGTTTTCTCCTCGCTCCAGTTTTTGGGTTCGTTGTCTTCGGGCTTCTGGCCCATCTTGCCCACGGCATACAGCCCCTGGGACTCATGGACCTTCACACCGGCTACATGCCGGTCCAGCAGTTTCTTCACCTGTTCAGCATACTGGTCGAAGTCCACGGTTTCACCGGTATCCTGCATGACCATCTGGCGCAGGCTGGTCAGTTGCTTCAGTGTCTCCTTGTAGGTGGCGCGGTCCTTTTCCGTGAAACTGGTGTCCTCAAAGAAGGCCACGGATTGCAGCGCAACCTTCAGGCAGGCGGCAAACTTCGTCAGCGCTTCATAGAAATCATCTCGGCGTTTGAGGTTCACGTCCACCATCTGGCCGTGTTCCTCCACCATGCGGGGCATGAGCACGGCGCGAAGCTGCTGGAGGTCACTCCTGTTCTTCACGCCCTCAAAAATAGCCCAGAGCGCTTTGTGCAAAGCGGGGAGTTCCCGGTATTCCGTGCTCATCTGGCTATACAGCCCAGCAATGTCCTTCGGGTCATATCCGCCGACATTCTCAGCCGCCAGTTCGTCATAGCGGGCCAGAGTGGTGTCCAGTTCCGCCAGAATGCCACGATAATCAATTAGCAGACCGTGCTTCTTTTGGTCATGCAGGCGGTTTACACGCGCAATGGCCTGCAACAGATTGTGCTGCTTGAGCGGCTTGTCGATATACAGCACAGCATTTTTCGGCTCATCAAAGCCGGTCAGCAGCTTATCGACCACGATGATCAGCCTGAGGTCTGGATCCTTCTCGAAGCGCTCAATGACGCCGCGTGTGTAATCCTCCTCGTTCTGGCTGCCGACATTGTTTTTCCACCAGTCCTGAATTTCCGGCTGTTTGCGCTCATCCACTTCCGTATGGCCCTCCCGCGTGTCGGGCGGACTCATGACGATAGCACTCTCGAACAGACCGACCTCATCCAGATACTGCTTGTAGCGGATGGCGGAAAGCTTGCTGTCACAGGCCAGCATGCCCTTCAGGCCGCTGTCGATATTGCTGTCAAAGTGCGTGGCCAGATCCATGGCGATCAGCCGGATGCGGTCGTCCGCCTTGTAGACCTGATTGGCGCGGGCAAAGCGCTTCTTGAGGTCCGTGACCTGCTCTTCCGTCAGCCCCTGCGTGATGCGGTCGAACCAGGCATCAATGGCACGGTCATTCACATCCAGATCAGGCTTGCGCTCTTCATAGAGCAGGGGCGTCACCGTCTTGTCCGCCACGGCCTGCTGCATGGTGTAGGAGTGGATGATCTTGCCGAACCGACTAGTGGTCTCACTCCCCTTGAGCAGCGGCGTGCCTGTAAAGGCAATGAAGGCCGCGTTGGGGAGCGCATGCTTCATGCGGGCATGGTTCTCACCGCCCTGACTGCGATGCCCTTCATCCACCAGCACGATGATGTCCGCACTGTCGTTATGACACTCGGGCAGCGTGGTGGCGGTGTGGAACTTGTTGATGAGCGAGAAGATGATCCGTTCCTGCCCATGCCCGATCTGCTGTGCCAGGCGGCGGCCAGAGGTGGCCAGCGCGTCTTCCTTGTCCTTTTTGTCTGCCAGTTCGCCGCCGGTGGAGAAGGTGGTGCTCAACTGGCGCTCCAGATCCTTGCGGTCTGTCACCACCAGAATACGGCATTGCTTGAGATCGTCATTCAGAATGAGCGCCCGGCTGAGGAACACCATGGTGAAGGACTTGCCAGACCCCGTGGTGTGCCAGACCACGCCGCCTTCTCGCCCGCCGTCACTGCGGCGGGACTTGATACGTTCCAGCAGACGCTTGATCCCAAAAACCTGCTGATAGCGGGCCACGATCTTGCCTGCCTTGCGGTCGACCAGCGTGAAGAACCGCGCCATGTCCAGCAGGCGCTCAGGCGAGAGCAGGCCGATCAGCAGCCGATCCTGATCCGTGACATGCAGCGGGCGGGACGCCCAGTCCTCAAACCACGCCCGGTCAGACGGTTTCCGCTCGGCAAACAACGCGTCTTTCTGGAAACCAGAAAGCGGCGTGTTCTTGAGCGCCTCCATCCGGCTTTCGGGAATGTCCTCTTCCTTCCAGCTTGCCCAGAACTTTTTGGGCGTGCCGCAGGTGCCATAGCGCCCGTCATGCCCGGTGATGGAGAGCAGAAGCTGGCTGTAGGCGAAAAGTTGAGGGATTTCATCCTTGTTCTGATTGCGGATGCTCTGGGAAATTCCGGCATCCACCGTCGGACCTTTCCCCGGCTGACCATCGGGGCGCTTGGCCTCGATCACCGCCAGCGGAATGCCGTTGACGAAACACACAATATCTGGCCTGCGCGTCTGTGTCAGATCCGTGCGCACGACGCTGAATTCTTCGGTAAAGGTAAAGCTGTTGTTTTCCGGGTACTGCCAGTCGATGAGGGCGATGGTCGGGTTGGCCTTGCGGCCGTTAATGAACTCGGTAATGGCGATGCCGAACAGCAGATGCGTTGTCATCTTCTCATTGGCGTCCCGCAGGCCGGAGACGAAGTCCGGATGCGTGACGTGAGAAACAAGCCGTTCAATGGCCTGATCGGACAGGCTGTGTGCCTCGCCTTCAAACGTAAAGCGGCGTTTTTTCAGTTCTGCCCGCAGGAGAGTGTCCAGCACCACGGCGCTCTGCTTGCCGCCCCGCAGGGCCAGTGCTTCCGATGGCGACAAAAACCGCCAGCCGAGCGTGCTGAGCAGGGCCAGTGCGGGCAGTTTGGCGCTGTATTCTTCCTGAAATTTCGGGACGGGAGCCATGGCGTAAAATATCCTGCGAACTGAAATGACTTAATCAATTGTCACGCGGCGCTTGCCGGTGAGAAGCTGCTGCATCAGGGCTTTCTTTTCCTGACGCAGGCGGGAGAGATCGGATTCAAGCGCTGTGATTTCTTCGTCTGCTGTGGTCAGAACAGCGGCGATGGCTTTTTGTTCAGGCAATTCGGATGGGATCTTTATTTTTTGTCTAAGAACATCCTTTTTTCCCAAGCCCAACTGGGCTGTACCGTTAGCTCTGCGACGTAAATTTTTATTTATTGGGTATGAATTTATTATAAAGTGAACAAATTTACTGTCACAATCGTCAATGTGAAGAGCGTAAACATGGTCGCCCAGCACATATAGATCGTCTCGATCAATGTAAGATGTTCGGCCTATAATATTTCCGCCTCCGATATCGTCTTTTGGCATGACCAACGTACCTTTTGGCAAAAGGTCGGCATTATGCTGAGTTGATTTCGTACAAACGAGATTTCCTAATCGGTTTATCGAACCCATATCGACAATAAATCGTTCTCCATTCTCACAGATATATTGAGTTTTGGATGTTGCCGTTTGTACCGTGGCGACGTCTGAAAGAGAGCAAATTCTCCACTCCCCCGTGAACCCCGGTAGGCGTTTTTTGCCTGTGAGGAGTTGCTGCATGAGGGTTTTTTTCTGCTGCTGGCTGTTGGCCAGAAGCTTCTCCGTCCCCTCAATCGCACGATCCCAAGTCGAGAGGATCGCCGCGATCTTCTTCTGTTCAGAAAGAGGGGGGAGGAGGATAGGTAATCCATAAATTGGCTTTTGAGAGACGAGAGGTTGTCCTCCCTTATTCCTTAAATTTGGAATATTTGAATTTATTAAAAGATAGTAAATGAATGAGAAATCGCAGTTTTTTGACATTTCTTTTGTATAGAGAGAATTGTCAGTTATCCACGAAGTATTTTTAATAGCATGAACGCTTCCGCAATACTCTCCAACTCTTCCGATAGATATACATTCTGAATAAATGTTGGATAACGTAGAATATCCCATAATACCATTTCCACCATATACTGGAATGTGGTGGCTTCTACTAATTTCTTTAACGGTATCATTAGGCTTTTTATCACCACTCGAAAGCTTGATAATTTCGCCTAATTTTGCATGTTTCCACCCCTCAGGAAGCATAACCCAGCTCCTTCAGATAGGCGTCCATCTGGGCTTCCAGCGTTGCCAGTTCTGCCTTGATCTCCGCCCGTTCAGCCCGCACGGCGTTCAGGTCGATTTCTTCTTCTTCCTCAAACGTATCAACATAACGCGGAATGTTCAGGTTGTAGTCGTTCTCTTTAATCTCGTCCGGTGTGGCGAGGTGGGCGTATTTGTCCACGTTCTTGCGGGCACGGTAGGTGTCCACGATCTTCGTGATGTTCTCTTCAGTCAGCACGTTCTGGTTCTTGCCTGCTTTGAACTCGCGGCTGGCATCAATGAACAGCACATCCTTGGTCTTGCGGTCCTTGCGGAAAATCAGAATGGCGGCTGGAATCCCCGTGCCGAAGAACAGCTTTTCCGGCAGGCCGATCACCGCGTCCAGCAGGTTTTCTTCAATCAGCTTCTGGCGGATCTTACCTTCCGAACTGCCCCGGAACAGCACGCCATGCGGCACCACAACCCCCATGCGGCCTGTGCGGTCGCGCAAAGTGGAAATCATGTGCAAAATGAAGGCGTAATCGCCCTTGGTCTTCGGCGGTACACCACGGGCAAAGCGATGATGCACGTCGTCCGCTGCATCTTCATGGCCCCATTTGTCGAGACTGAAGGGCGGGTTGGCCGTCACCACGTCAAAGCGCATCAGGTGGTTTTTATCATCCAGCAGCTTGGGGTTGCGGATGGTGTCGCCCCATTCAATCCGATGATTGTCCTCGCCATGCAGGAACATGTTCATCTTGGCAAAGGACCAAGTCGAGCCAATGGCTTCCTGCCCATACAGGGCGTAATCCTTGCTGCCCTTGTGGTTCTGCGTCACCTGCCGTCCGCATTTCATCAGCAATGACGCCGAGCCGCAGGCCGGATCACAAATGGTCTCGCCCGGTTGCGGGCTCAGAATACGGGCCAGCAGTTCACTGACTTCCGGCGGGGTGTAGAACTCGCCAGCTTTCTGCCCGCCACTGGCGGCGAAGTTTTTGATGAGAAACTCATAGCCGTTGCCGATCACGTCCAGATTGCCCACGCGGGAAGGGCGCAGGTTCAGGTCCGGCTTGTGGAAGTCTTCCAGCAGATGCCGCAGGATGGTGTTCTTCTGCTTCTCATCTCCCAGCTTGTCGGAGTTGAAGCTGATGTCCTGGAAGACGCTCTTGCCTGCGTCCTTCAGCTTGGTGCCGTTGGACTCTTCAATGGCGTGCAGGGCTTTATCAATCCGCTCCCCATTTCCAGGGGTGTTGCGCTCTTTATAGAGCGTATAGAAGTCCGAGCCTTTGGGCAGAACAAAGCGTTCCTGCGCCATCATGGCCTCGATCAGGGCGGGGTTGTCGCCGTATTCTGTTTTGTAGCTGTCATAATGGTCCTGCCACACATCGGAGATGTATTTCAGGAACAGCATGGTCAGCACGTAATCGCGGTAGGTGTCAGGGCTAACGGTGCCACGGAAGGTATCGCAGGCGTTCCAGAGTGCCTTGTTGATGGTGTCTTGTGAAATCTGCTCGGTCACGAACTCAAATCCTGTTTCAAAACGTAAGGGAGTGTCAGTCCGCCAGAAGGTCTCTGGCAAGCCCGGTCATGATCTGCTGGCTGGTCTGGCGCAGGCGGTGGAGAAGCTCTTCCTCGCGCTGCATGGCGCTGGCCAGCCCGACAATCTGCTGCTGTCGGGGCAACGGAGGCAGCATGATCGGCGTGGCCTCCAGCACCGGCCGGGCGATGTTGCGCACAAGGGTGGAACTCTGGCCGTTCTGCTCCAGATGCCGCTGCGCGGGTTCCTGGTTAAGCCACCAGGCCAGCCAGGCGGGCAGCACGTCTGGACGCGACACGCGCAGCAGAAAGAAGTGTGGAGCGGCGACGGCCTGAAGGCTGCCGATGCTTTCATCGATCAGAACGGCCTGCGACACATTGCCACGGGCCGGGAAGAGAATATCGCCCGGACGCAGCCAGTCCGGCTCACGCCGCCCGGCCACTTCGGTGCGCACGCAGGACGTCCAGTCCACGCCAGAAGGTGAGGTGTCCCGCATCTGCACGACAGCTGTTTCTGCCCCTTCGGTCGGCTCAATCTTCCCTCGGAACGGGTGGCCTGCTACGACTGCCGCGATATCTGAAAGGACCGCTTTATCTGCGTGAACATGTTTCATGCGTATTTATAAAAATGAGAGCGGTTGCTTGTCAACGATGATATGCACGAAAGACATTCACGCATAAAGGGGCATAATTCAGACGTCCCCCGGATTATGGTAAGAGGGCGATTGCGCCACATGTTACGCAAAGGGAAGGGGCATGTGGGACGAACTCGAGATCGCTGGCCTGAGGGAATAGCCGCATCTGTTGCGGCGATAGAGGTTGCACCCTGCGGCGATTAGGTGGCATATTTTCCGCAAAGGACGCGGGGAATATGGTACGATATATCTATCAGCGCCCGGAATGGCCGGGTTTTCAATGGGACAAAGAGATCATTTCCCATGAACTGGCCGCCGTGCGTCACCGGCAGGGTCGGCTTCTGGGACGCATGGAAAGTCTGGGGTTCGATTTCAGGTCGGAAGCCCTGCTCCAGACCCTGACGGAAGATGTCCTCAAATCGAGCGAGATTGAAGGCGAGAATCTCGATCGCGAGCAGGTGCGCTCGTCCATCGCCCTGCGACTGGGTATGGATATTGGTGCACTGGCACCGGTGGATCGGGACGTTGAAGGTGTCGTGGAGATGATGCTGGACGCGACCCGGCATTATGCCGATCCATTGACCGCAGAGAGGCTGTTCGCATGGCATGCGGCCTTGTTCCCGACTGGCCGAAACGGCATGTCGCGTATTCTGGTCGGAGAATGGCGTGATGACAGAACCGGTCCGATGCAGGTCGTATCAGGGCCTGTCGGACGCGAGAAAGTCCACTATGAAGCCCCGTCCGCCAGCAGCGTGCCCGCGGAGATGCAGGTTTTTCTCGACTGGTGCAATGCTGGGCAGGGGTTGGACCCTGTGCTCAAGGCGGCCATTGCACATCTGTGGTTTGTTACCCTTCATCCATTCGAGGACGGGAACGGGCGCATGGCGCGGGTCATTGGCGACCTCATATTGGCGCGTTCGGAGCAGACAGACCAGCGTTTCTACAGCCTGTCAGCCCAGATCTGTCAGGAGCGGAAAGAGTATTACGCCATTCTTGAGGCCACCCAGAAAGGAGACATGGACATCACGCCCTGGCTGCGCTGGTTTCTGGGGGCTCTGGATCGTGCTTTTGACCGTGCTGAACTGGTCCTGGGAAAGGTCATTCAGAAGGCCCGCTTCTGGGACACTCTGGTAGGTCAATCAATCAATGACCGGCAATGTCTCATGCTGAACCGTCTGCTGGACGGGTTCGAGGGTAAGCTGACGTCATCCAAATGGGCAAAGCTCGCAAAGACGTCACCAGATACAGCCCTGCGGGATATCAATGATCTCGTAGAGCGCGGTGTCTTGGATAAGGAGGCGGCGGGTGGCAGAAGCACGAGTTATGTTCTGGTTCTTCCCTGAGGCGTGAGCCGTGGATTGCATTTAATGCTCTGGCTTTCTCCAGATCGCGGGAAAGGCAATTCATCGTCTCTGTTGCGGCAATAGAGAATTTCCGA
The DNA here is from genome assembly GCF_018812105.1 of Gluconobacter sp. P1D12_c. Taxonomy (NCBI): domain Bacteria; kingdom Pseudomonadati; phylum Pseudomonadota; class Alphaproteobacteria; order Acetobacterales; family Acetobacteraceae; genus Gluconobacter; species Gluconobacter sp. P1D12_c. The sequence goes on along the minus strand of NZ_JACSIQ010000012.1, from coordinate 13,554 downwards.
AGAATTATCCAAAGTAAGGTTAGTAGAAAAAAAGGAATATTTTAACATTCACTTATTTTTCAAAAAAACAAGAATATTAACGAATATGAAGCCAAATTTCTCCGTGTATAAGGATAAATGGGATATCTCTCGACTGTAAAATATATCGATTTTGGTCCGTCATTCACAAAATTTTTTTGAATGTATACTATTCGCGGCCCTGAAAAATAAATTCTTTCAAAGCGACAGGAAGATTATGATTTTCGTGGCCAGATCGGCAAAGCTTTACAAGCGAAAAGCGTTGCAAGGGCGTTAAGGTTGCCCATTTTTGCAGTGGTATAGAGGAAAGTTCTTTCTCCATAATCTGCTTTTGGAGGCACAGGGGCACCGACTGGCTATCCTGCCATTCAGTAGACTGTGGCTGATCAAGAAAAACAGGTTCTTCATTGGTGCGTGTGCGAATCAAGTCTTTCAGGAAACGACGATAGGTCAGCCTATCAGGATCTGATTCTGTCGGACGGTAGCAGAGTTCGTAACGATCGTTGTAACTGAAATGGCTCCATTGGCGGAGACTGAGTTTTATTCCACATTCATCGAGTTTCATGCGCACGCTCATTGGAATGCAGCGAAGCGTATCGGCGAAATCACGTTCGAATTCAAATATCTGTAAATCTGTGCTCATGGTTCTGTCTCCGGAAGATCTGTGTAGCTTAGGAAATAGGGGCCGGTGTGAGCCAGCCAAGTTCGTAAAGCCGCTTCATATTCGCAGGGGTTAACCAACCCTGTGCCTGCATGACCCGGATCATCCAACTGATTGAAAGATCGACGTCTGAAGCCGAAAAATCGAATTGCATGGCGTTGAGGTTGTGCTGATCAGGCATGATCTTTTCTGTCGCTTCGCGTGGAAGGGCCAGGCCGCCGTTCGCCAGGGGGCTGGAAAGTTGACGAACGATCTCCGCAGAATTGCTGGGGTTCATACAGAAGCGTGTTGCTTCGCCAATGGCGGCCTGCAAAGCTTGCGTCAGCGCCGGCGCACTCTGACCCCAGCGTTGTGTCGTCACGAGAGTTTTCTCCAGATGACCGGTATGGATATTGGCGGATCCAGCTACGATGGATCCGAGACCATGCAGATCGGCTTCCGTTCCCCAAGGTGGGCCCGCACAAAAGCCGTCAATTTCCGCAGCGGCCAGAGCATCTATCATGCGGTCGGGGGGCATGATGACGATTTCCACATCCTGTTCTGGATGGGCATGCAAACTTTTGAGGAAGTCCATCAGAATGAGGAAATGGGTCGAATACAGATGTACTACTGCCAGCTTGGGGCGCCGGCTTAAACCCGTACGCCAGCTTTCAAAATTTCGGTGCTTTGTCACGTCATCCGTTCCCAGGAACGGTGGGAGGTGCTGTCCACGAAGAACAACCGTGTTGCCGCCACGGCTGATAGGGATACCCCGGTGCAGGCCGATTTCCCGACCGCGATGACCCAGCGCCGTCATGATCGCCAAAGGAGGGAAAACCAGGGCAGCGTCCAGTCCATTCCAGACAAGACCATCTGCGATATTGGCCCACGATGGCGAGACTATCAGTTCCGCATCCAGACCATGTTTTTCAAATATTCCGAGATTGCGGGCGATAATCAGAGGGGCGCTATCTGCCAGCCTCAGCAGGCCTATTCTGATGGCAGAACTCATGATGCATCATCCTTGGTGTGAACCCGGAGGTAGTCAGTGGCAACATCCACCAGCTTACGGGCCTGCTGCATGGCTCGGCGTCTGAACCAGCGATAGGCTTCTGCCTCGCTGCAGCGTTCGTTACGCATGAAGATTTTCTTTGCTGTATCGACAGTTTCCCGATCCGAAAGGACCTGTCGGGCCGCTTTCAGCTCGGCTGCTGTTTCCTGAAAGCGACGGTATAGTGCAATCGCCGACCGAAGCAGGGGTTTGACGTCCCGAGGCGGCGTATCCATCACGTTGTAGGAACAGACGCCAGCCGCAAAAGCATCTTCCATGAGCGCTTCGTCATCTTCGTCGACAAACAGGGCGACGGGGCGCTCCAACCCGGAGGAGGATAGCGCCCGCACACTGTCCAGTCCGTCGCGGTCGGCGCGGCAGATGTCCACGAGCACAATGTCAGGAACGTGAGCTTTGACCGCTGAAATCAGACTTTCGTACCCTTCAAGTCGAATGACCTCCAATGAAGAATCAGCTTTCAAAATCTCTGACAGGGCGCCAGCCCGCTGGGAGTTCTCGTCTGCGAGAAGAATTTTCATTGTCATGGAGCTATATCAGTACACATCACGGACGTATCGCCCATTTCTTACAAGGTTACTGACATACTCATCGGCCTGTTCCGTGGACATACCGCCATAGCGGGCTACGATACGGCGCAGGGCGCTATCGACGTCCCTGGCCATTCGCGCAGCATCTCCGCACACGTAGAAATATGCGCCTCCATGCAGCCATCTCCAGAGTTCTTCGCCGTTTTCTTCCATGCGGTCCTGGACATAGATCCGCTGGTCCTGATCACGGGAAAATGCCATATGCAGATGTGTCAGGCATCCCTGTTCCATGAAGCCTTCCAGCTCCTCGCGATAGTAAAACCCGTTTTCTGCATGACGCTCTCCGAAGAAAAGCCAGTTTCGGCCCGGGCTGTTACAGGCCGCCCGCTCCTGGAGGAAAGCACGGAAGGGGGCAATTCCTGTGCCTGGCCCAACCATGATGACAGATTTGGTATGATCGTCAGGTAAACGGAACTGGGATGTGGTCTGTAGGAAAACCGGGACCTCGGAATCTTCGTGTAAACTTCCCAGCCAGTTTGAGCACAGACCAGGGTAGGGCTCATTATTGACACCCACCGTGATGTGTACGCTGTCAGGGTATGCTTTCAGCGATGATGCGATTGAATAGAGGCGAGGCTGCATCCGGCGGAAAAGGTTCGGGATATCCTGAGCCTGCACGCCGATTTTGGCTGTTGCCAGCAGCTCCGGCAGGTAGCTGGAAGACGGCGCCCCCAATTTTTCCAGCAACGCCGGAGACGGTCGGGACAGATCGAAATGTCTGGTCAGGGCGTCTGCGAGCGACACAGTTCCATGACCTCGCACTGAGACTGTTGTGCCGGAAGGTAGTCCCAGAGAGCTTAGAACGCTCTCAACAGTTGAGTCAGCATTGCAGGGCCAGACCCCCAGAGCATCCCCAGGTTCATAGTGCAATCCTGTCCCGGAGAGATCCAGAACGATCTGTCGTGTTTCCTTGTCGCTGTTCCTTCCCGTCAGGCAGTGATTAAGGCTGATGCGTGCAATCGCAGGGTTGGCTCGGGTGATGGCTGGTGCGTCCGGTAACGGAACGGCTGGGACTGGGACCGTTTTGGTACCCAGGGCAGCCAGAAATCTGTGCTGCCAAGCCTCAACGGTTTCTTCGTAATCGGGCTCACAATCCTGTCGTGGCATAAGCGGGGTTGCGCCGAGCGCGATCAGGCGGTCATCAAGAGCCCGACCAAACCCGCAGAAACTGGCGTATGAAGAATCCCCAAGAGCTATCATGGCGTAACGGATATCTTCGCGCAGTTCCTGAGTATTGCGAAGCTCATCCCAGAAAGCACTGGCGCTATCAGGGGCATCTCCGTCGCCGAAGGTGGAAACGACGAAGAGGACCGTTCCGCAAAGATCGGCGGGTTTGCTGGTATCCAGACTCGTGGCATCGACACCGTAGCCGCTTTCTTTCAGCCAGACAGCGAGTTCTTCAGCCAGACCTTCTGCCCGACCTGTCTGGGACGCCCACCGAAGAAGAAGCCTTGGTTGGGTACCGGTCGGACTTTCCGAAACAGCAGGATCCTTCGACACAGGGCTGCGGGCATACAGACCAGCCAGAAGGCCATTAATTCTGGCTTTCTGCTCTGTCGGCAAAGGAGCACTCGGGGGAACAAAGGGAAGCTCGTTTGCCGGTGGGACAAGTTTCAGGCCGTCCATGAATCCCGTCAACCACTGGCGACTTTCAACGGACAGGACCAGGGGTTCCGCTCGAGCGAGGCCAAGATGCTGTGTCAGATAATCAAGCGGCATGGCTGGAGCGTTCTCCTCTGCGGGAACAGAAACAGTTTCGATGCGCGAGAGGGACACTGCGCAGTGTTTGATCCCCGGCTGAAGGGAGACGGGGTCCGTGAAATCGGCCGTGACAGCATTGATTGTCAGATTTTCGCCGAAGCGGTCGTTCCAGTGAAAGGGTGCAAAGCATGTTCCCGGCGCAACGCGGTCAGTTGGACGGGCGGGAAGGATTGCGGTGCCCCGGCGGGAGCGGAGTTCGACGGGATCGTCCTTGCACAGGCCCAGCCGTTCGGCATCAGCAAGAGCGATTTCCACGAAAGGGCCGGAATTGAGCTTGTTAAGTCCATCGACCCGACCAGTTTTGGTGAGCGTGTGCCATTGATGCTGGAGGCGCCCGGTGTTGAGCAGGAAAGGGAATTCGTCGTCCGGCTGTTCTTCCAAGGGGAGATAAGGTCGGGCATGAAAAGCCGCTTTTCCGTCGTCAGTGGCGAAAACAGGCGGTTTATTCGGGTCAGGCCGGTAGCGGATCGGATGGCGGGGCAGGGCGTCTCCCGTCTGGCTAGGCCACTGGACGGGACCGGATTTCAGACGGTCGTGGCTGACTCCGGAAATATCGTAGCCTGTCCTGGGATTGGCGAAACGGCTGGCTTCGTCAAAGACTTCAGTAGAAGATGAGAAAGTGAAAGCCTCCTCAAAGCCCATCTCACAGGCGACACGTGCAATGATGTCCCAGTCTGCCATGGCTTCACCGGGCGGAGAGACAGCCTGCCGGGCCAGCGTCATGGTGCGGTCAGAGTTGACCAGCACGCCATCTCCTTCGGCCCATAACGCACCCGGCAGAAGAATATCCGCATAAGCCGCCGTTTCCGTGTCGGCGTAGGCATCCTGAACAATGACCAGATCAGCGGCTTCAAGAGCCGCGGTAACGTTGGCACGGCGTGGCACAGTCGCGACAGGGTTTGTGCAGATGATCCAGCAGGCACGGATTTCACCGCGGGTCATGGCTTCGAACATGGCTATCGCGCCATGGCCACCTGCTTTGCGAATGGTTCCTGCGGGCAGCTTCCATTGTTGCTCGACAAAGGCCCGGTCATCATCGACCAATGCCGAGCGCTGGCCGGGGAGGCCGGGGCCCATATAGCCCATTTCTCGACCACCCATGGCATTGGGCTGTCCTGTGAGGGAAAACGGTCCGGCGCCCGGGCGGCAAATGGCGCCAGTGGCAAGATGAAGATTGCAGATCGCGTTGGTATTCCAGGCTCCTGAAGTGCTCTGGTTCAGTCCCATGGTCCACAGCGTCAGCCACGCATCGGCTTCCGCAATCCATCTGGCGGCTGTTTCGATATCATCTTGTGGAAGGCCGGTAATCCCGGCAACGCGTTCGGGAGAATAATCTGCCAGAAAAGCTGGCATATCGCTCCAGTCCTTCGTTGCACTGGCGATAAAGTCCGGATCTATCGCGTCATCACGAACCAGAATGTGAAGAATGCCGTTCAGCAGGGCGAGATCGGTGCCTGGGCGGATCTGAAGGAACAGGTCCGCCTTGTCTGCCGTAGCGGTCCGTCGTGGATCAACGACGATGAGTTTAGCTCCCTGACGTTTGCGGTCCATCAGGCGCAGGAACAGGATCGGATGGCAGTCGGCCATATTGGCGCCGATCACGAAGAACAGGTCCGTGCAGTCGAAATCCTCGTAGCTTCCCGGAGGGGCATCTGCGCCCAGGGAGAGTTTGTAGCCAGCTCCCGCCGCCGCCATGCACAGACGGGAGTTGGACTCGATATGCTGGGTTCTCAGGTATCCTTTGACAAGTTTGTTCGCCAGATACTGCGCTTCCAGAGACATCTGGCCGGAGACGTAAAGGGAGATCGCATCCGGGCCGTATTCTTCCAGAATCTGCTTCAGGCGACGGGCTGTTTCCCTGATGGCTGCGTCCATTCGGGTGGGAACGGGCAGAGACGTCCTGTGCGGCCGGATCTGCGGCATATCCAGCCGTGTAGACGATGACACCGGTTTGTCGCAGGAACTTCCTTTGGTGCATAGGCGACCACCATTCGTCGGGTGCTCGGTATCTCCGCGCACCTTGACGATCTGATGGTTCTCAACCTCCAGCACGATGCCGCAGCCGACACCGCAATAGGGGCAGACAGAACGGATGTCTTCCCGTGTCATGAACAGTTAAGCAGACAGGCGTTCTGCGATGGTCTCCATAACCCTGGCGCGGATTTCAACCTTGCCTTCGGGGGTCAGACGCGTGTCCCACGTTCGCAGGGATTTGCTGGAATCTTCAAGACAGATCCCGTTTTCCAGATTGAAATGCTGTTTGTAAAGCGGGGAGGCGACAACGAGCTGCCCCCGCAGATCCCCTATGATGCCGCGTCCGATGATATTGGCCTTCGAGAATGGGTCATGGTTGTCCACGGCAAAAACGCGGGCGGATGTGTTTTCCGTTTCCGGCAGATAAAACAGGGCGATCTGCGCACCTTCATACCAGGCAACCACGCCTGATCGTGGGACCAGATCGTTCTTGTCGCACAGGGCCGTCCATTCCACCGGACCCGCGCCTTCCAAAAGGGTAGCCTGATTGGGAGCTGGTTTGACCTGATCGCGCTCGGGAACAAGCTGAACGTTTGGATCGGGGCGGCTGTCATTGACAAAAGTGCGGAAGCGCTTGAGCTTCTCGCCGTCCGTCAGGGCATCCTTCCATTCACAGTGGTATGTTTCGACCACATGCTGCATCTGCTGTTCCAGCTCTTCGGCAATGCCAAGGCTGTCCTTGATGATGACGTCTTTGAGATAATCGAGACCGCCCTCCAGACCTTCCCGCCAGACAGACGTGCGCTGGAGCTTGTCTGCGGTACGGATGTAGAACATCAGGAAGCGGTCGATGTATTTCATGAGCGTTTCTGAATCGAGATCGGTCGCGAAAAGCTCTGCATGGCGCGGACGCATCCCGCCATTGCCACAGACATACAGGTTCCAGCCGTTTTCCGTAGCGATAATGCCCACATCCTTGCTCTGGGCCTCGGCGCATTCCCGCGTACAGCCGGATACGGCGAATTTGAGCTTGTGCGGAGAGCGCAGCCCCTTATAGCGGTTCTCAAGATCCAGCGCCTTACCGACGCTATCCTGCACGCCATAACGGCACCATGTGCTGCCAACACAGGATTTTACCGTCCGTGTGGACTTTCCATAAGCATGGCCCGTCTCAAATCCTGCCTCCAGAAGCTCTCCCCAGATTTTGGGAAGCTGGTGGAGTTGAGCGCCAAACAGATCGACACGCTGGCCACCGGTGATCTTGGTGTAGAGGCCATATTTCTTTGCAACCTGCCCCAGGACAATCAGCTTGTCCGGGGTAATTTCGCCACCTGCAATGCGAGGAACTACCGAGTAGGTGCCGTTCTTCTGCATATTGGCCATGAACGTGTCGTTCGTGTCCTGCAAAGGAATATAGAGCGGATCGGTGATCGGCTTGTTCCATGCCGAGGCAAGGATCGAGCCAATGGTTGGCTTGCAGATATCGCAGCCTAAACCGCCATTACCGTGGCGTGTCATCAGCTCTTCAAAGCTGCGGATGCCATGGACACGAACGAGGGAGTACAACTCCTGACGTGTATGGGAAAAATGCTCGCAAAGGCTGTGATCGACCTCGATGCCCCGGGCGGAAAGTTCCGTTTCGAACACGCTCTTGAGCAGAGCCGCGCAGCCGCCGCAGCCTGTACTGGCCTTTGTGCTCTGCTTGAGCGTGGCCAGATCGGCGCAACCCGCATCAATGGCGCTACAGATCGAGCCTTTCGTAACGTTGTGGCAGGAGCAGATCATGGCCGTATCAGGCAGGGCGTCCGCGCCCAAAAGCTCTGCCCCTTCACCACGCGGCAGGATCAGTGCGGCGGGGTCAGCCGGCGGTTTGATGCCGTTCTGAACATACTGGAAGATCGTGTCGTAATAGGAATTGTCCCCAACAAGGATCGCCCCTGTCACACGCTGGCCGTCCGCGGACAGAACGAGACGCCGATAGGAGCCATCGGCCTCGCCGATGAAGCGATAGCTCGTGGCGCCGGGCTCCCGTCCGTGCGCATCGCCGATCGAACCTACATCCACACCCTGAAGCTTGAGCTTGGTGGACATGTCCGCGCCCGTAAAGGCGGCGTCTTCTCCGGCCAAAAGGGAAGCAACGGTCCGCGCCATGGTGTATCCCGGTCCGACCAGACCAAAGACCTGATCCTGCCAGAGCGCACATTCACCGATGGCGAAAATGTCCGGATCGGACGTCCGGCACTGATTGTCGATCACGAGGCCGCCCCGTGCGCCCACAGCCAGCCCGCAAGCCCTGCCAAGCTGATCGGTCGGGCGGATACCAGCAGAGAAAACAACCATATCGGTTTCAAAAGAAGGACTGTTCGCAAACACCAAGCGATGACGTTTTTGTTCGCCGGCGACAATCTCTTTGGTCGCGTGGGAGGTTCTCACATCAATCCCAAGCGTCTCAATGCGCCTGCGAAGCGCGCGACCGCCCTCTTCATCAAGCTGGGCCGACATCAGATGCGTTCCAAGCTGCACGACACTGACGTCCAGCCCCAGAAGTTTCAGGGCATGAGCGGCTTCCAGTCCCAGCAGGCCGCCACCAATGACGGTTCCATGGCTGGCTCCTTTAGCGGCAGCGCGGATGATGTCCAGGTCCTCAAGCGTGCGGTAGACAAGACCTGCACTTCCGGTATTGCCTGGTATTGACGGCACGAACGGGACGGAGCCTGTCGCTAAAATCAGTGTGCTGTAGGGAAGAATACCTTCTTCGCTTTCCACGGCCCTGGCGTCACGGTCGATCCGCATGACAGGAACACCCAGATGCATGATGATGCCGTGAGCCGAGTGAAAATCTTCCTCATGCAAACGCAGGGCCAGCGCATCCTGACTCGTCATGTATTCCGTAAGATGAACGCGGTCATAGGCATGGTGGCGCTCAGAGCCAAAGACATGGATCTGATGCGTTTCATGCAGACCGTGCATGACGAGCTGCTCGGCACAGTAATGTCCAACCATTCCGTTGCCGATGATGATGATGTTCTCTTTCATGGTCATCTGTCCGTTCTCTGAGGCAGTCATGGTCAAAACTTGAATTCGAGAGTCTGCATGTAGAACGCGTCGCTTTTTGCGCCTGCCGTGCGCATGCTGCGAGATGCGATGAAGCCTGCGATGTCGTGAGTCCAGGTCCAATGTGGAGCAAAGTTCCAGGCAAGTTGCGTCTGGGGAGTGGCCCCAATAAAGCCGCCAGATAACCCATTGCGCCAAGAATAGATCTTGCCTGTGCCATACACCGCATCCTGTGTGCTTTCCCGCCAGAAGAAAGGCACATGCAGCTTGATGTGAAGGTTTTTCCGCAGAGCAAATATCGCCAGAGGCCCCACACCGATTAGGTTCTGGGACGTTACGGACAATGTCACATCGTTATAGTAAGGCAAGGGAAAATAAGGGGATGCAAACGCCCCGACTGCGCCATCCTTGCTATGATAGGAGCCGCCGGAAAAAAGATCGGCCTGCAGACCAGCGCTCGGCTTGGTCGCAAGATCAGGACGGTTATACAGCAGGGATGCATTAACAGCATAAGCCCGTACAGCACGGGTGGGCTGCCTTTCCTGTGCTGGCCGAAACTGGCCTCCCTGAAACACACCGCTCAGGCTCGTCGAGAAAGGGCCGATATTTCCCCATAGTCGCATGCCGACATTGTCCCGACGGCTGGAACCTGCCTCTGTACCCGTTGTCGTCGGGATAGATGCTGTGGAGCCACTGTAGAGATAGCCGATGTAAAAGACGTCTGCGAAAAGCTGACTCTTCTTTCCCATGGCTCTGAATGCAGGAAGCGCCGTGGACGTCATGGCGCCATACATCCGGGCACTGTAGTTCGTGCCATCTCCAAAGACAGCATCAGGCAGTTTGTTGGTCTGCATGAAATCAAACAGATCCACCCGAAAACGTTTCCAGATGGCATAGCCACGGATACCATCCCAGGTCTGCTGTGCATTCGTCAGGTCCCGGGCGGACTGCATGAAGACAGGCGTATCAAGGAAGACCTGTCGACCACCAATAATGCCGGCTTTGGCTCCCAGAAGATTGCCCTTCACTTCCAGAATACCCTGCTGAAGATCCAGTCGTTCCCGCTGCACCCCTGTCTGGTATCCGTAGGTATTGGAGCCTCCTGCGACGCCGTACAGGAACTCGGCATAAGCGCGGACATGCGCTCCCAGATGAAGATCGGCGCCATAAAGATTGCGCAGAAGAACCCGGTTGGCGTTGGTCTTGCCTGCCGTTCCCATCATGGGCTGGTTTTCATAGACATAACGGAGGCGTTCTTCCGCGTTCAGAGAAAGCCAGATACTTCCGCTTTCATTCAGGCGAATATATTTCAGGCGGCTGAACCAGTCATTCCTGCGCTGTTCCGGCGGGGTATTAACGATATCGCTCCAGTCTTCCGCCCAACGAACCTGACCAAAGCCCGCCATTGACCCGAAACCGGATGCGGCTCCGTTCCCCGCATTGAAAGCATCCCAGTCCGGGGAGTGCGCGGAGCGGTTTTGCTGGGTGTGAACCGGCGGAGTGACGGCTTTTGTTCTGGAGCGTTCGGACAGATGAACCCCGACATGGGGGTTGGGAGTATCGTCAGCTTTCACGGGGCTGGAGAATGCCAGCCCCCCCAAAGCAAGACCTGCCAGCACGGGCGCATAGGGAAGGGGAGAGAAGACGGAAAGACCAGTCATCAGCCGATCTCCCGCCAGCGATGGTGACACAGTACAACGGCGATGCAGGCAATCAGGCAGATCCCGGCGAAAGCGAGAAATCCCGGCCCGTAAGAATTGACGATCTGTCGGGCTTCCCCCAGTGAGAGCGCCAGGTAGAAGCCGCCGACCCCGCCGGCCATACCGACCAGCCCTGTCAGAATGCCGACCTGACGCGGGAAGCGTGCTGGAACAAGCTGAAAAACGGCGCCATTGCCCAGCCCGAGCGTTACCATCCCCAGAAGGAATACCGGGAATGCGAGATAGATTGTCGGAAGTCCAAGGGCGATGACGCAAAAGCAGCCTGCCGCGACCGCGTACAGGATGGCCAGGGCTTTGGTGCCGCCCACCCGGTCGGCAAAGGCACCTCCAACAGGACGGACAAAAGAGCCTACGAAAACGACAAATGCCGTACACGCACCAGCAATGGTGGGAGAGAGATTGTACTGGTCGTTGAAATAGATGGTGAGGAAAGACGCGAGACCCACAAACCCACCAAAGGTCACGCTGTAGAAGAACATCAGCAGCCAGCTATCGCCGGATCCAAGAACTGGACCCCATGAGCGCAGGCCCGAAGATGCTGGCCGATTGACGGGCTCTCTGGCCAGAATAAGGAAAAGCAGCAGAACGCAGATGAGCGGAAGCGTCGCAAGTCCGATGACGTTGCGCCATCCCACCAGAACCGCCAGTCCGGGCGCAAAAAGTGAGGCCAGCGCGGTTCCTGAGTTACCTGCGCCTGCAATGCCGAGCGCGGTTCCCTGATACTGCGGAGGATACCAGGCGGAGGCAAGGGGAAGGGCAATGGCGAAAGATGCGCCAGAAACGCCGAGAATGGCCGCCAGTCCAAACATCTGACCGTAAGTATGAGGCGCGAGATACCAGACCAGGGCAAGGCCGAAAATGACTGTAAACTGTGCGGTGATCGCGACGCGGCGCGGGCCGAACATATCCACCAGGCCCCCGGCCAACACACGAAAGGCGGCCCCGGCCAGCACAGGCGTTGCGACCAGCAGTCCTTTCTGCCCAGCATTCAGGTGAAGATCATGCGCTATCGCAATGCCAAGAGGACCCAGCAAAACCCAGATCATAAATGAGACGTCGAAATATAGAAAAGCGGCCAGCAGGGTTGGTGCGTGCCCAGCTTTCAGGAAACCCTTGTCCACAATACATTTCCAGACGACCCATCAAACAGGGATGCGTCATCGCCCATTTAGGGCCAGTGGACCGTCATTGATCCACCCTATGCGTCTCCGTCCTGACCGGACAAACCCGACTCTCCACCGGCACTGATAGAGTATCGTTACATTGTGTGTAGAGACTATATTGCAGAACGATCTGATGTCAAAATAATAAAGTATGGTTGGAACGATTCCTTCTGACGGTTAAATTTCGAGTGCTGAGAAATAAATATCGCATAATATCATGCGTAATTTTGGGTTTTTTAAGAGGAAAACAAGCTTTAATGAGCATGCCTAAATTAGTACATCTATATAAAATAATTATAGAAAATATATTTCTATGAAATCCTTTGAAGCACTTAAAAATAATATAAATTATCAAAATTATTTTTGTAAGTATTTTGTAATAATTTAATTATTATTTATTTAAATATGTATGAGGCGCCCCCTGCTTGATGGGTTCGACGGAAGACGGATCATCGGAGGATATGTGTGATCAGAACCTGGGGTGGGGCCTCCAGATAGAGGAGTCGAATTTCCTGGATCACCAAGCGAGTGAGCTTTTGCGACATGGCGGCAGGCGCTTTCTGAACGTAAGCGTATTGGCGTGGGAGCACATAATGGGACATTATGTAACCTCCGTATTCGGGTATTGCTGCGGAATAGGCTACAGAGGCCGCTGTCAAAACAAAATTTTGATAAAAACAACGGTTTGTCAATCGACAATGTCATGCAGTGAGCTTCTTCACGAAACCGCTCACAAGGTGCAGGCTACATTGGTTGTGTGCCCCCGCAACCAGAAACACCCTCAAAACCCCGCTAAGTCCCTGACTTGGCGGGGTTTTTTGTTGCAATCAACACCACATGCCTATCAAATTCTTCATTATTTCAATGACTTGGTACCCGTAGGTTCAAATCGGGATACCTGATACCCGCAACCAACTGCTTCTTATATTGGCGTAGAGGGGCGGGCTCCGGCGTACTGGGGCGTAATCGGGCGCAGGAGAAAGAGCGGGGAGGGGACACTGCTCTCTGGCAGGCAGAAACTCCTGCGACAATGCTTTGTCGGGATGACGGCAATGGAGGTGTTAGCAGCAGGTCCGCTAACGCCTCTGGGCTGCTTTTCGCTAAACCCTGTCGTCCCCGTAGCCCAGCACTTCAATCACCCGGCATTCCTCGACCGTACCGCGCGCACACCGATCTAGCGAGCGTTGCAGCTCGGCGCGCAGCGCCACCAGCCTCCCAATCCGTCGGTCAATATTCTCGACGTGGCGGCGGGCGATAGCGTCCACCTCGCCGCAGGAACGCTCCGGCTGCTCGCTAAGCGTCAGCAACTCACGAATGTCGGCGACCTCGAAGCCCAGCTCGCGGGAATGACGAATGAAGTTGAGCCGGGCGACCTCGTCCGCATCGAAGCGCCTTTGCCGCCCTTCCGTTCGTGCCGGTGTCGGAAGAAGCCCGACGCCTTCGTAGTAGCGGATCGTCGGCACCTTGACCCCAGTGCGCCGCGCCAACTCGCCAATCGAGATCCTCATGGTGCTTTTCCCTTGAAGCTCTAGTGGCTAGAGATTGTAGGGTGATCCCGAGAAGG
>NZ_JACSIQ010000110.1:0-694 GCF_018812105.1 Gluconobacter sp. P1D12_c | reverse complement strand
GATTCCAGCACCCGTCCCGGCCAGCGCATGTAGAGCATGACCATCGTGAAACCCAATCGGGAGGTTTCTCCGCGGCGGGTTGCGATCAGATCGAAGTCATCCTGGCTGAGTGTAAAATGTCTCGTGATCTCGCGATCATCGACAGAAGGCTCGTAATGTCGGGCGAGAGCTTCACGGGTCAGAAGACGGCGCCGCGCCATGATCGGATGTCTCCTTCATGTGTCCGGAAGGGGATCGTTGGACGGACTGTCCCGGACAAGTGCAACACGTCATGGAATACAGCCGTGTGCTGTGTCTCATAAAGGTGGTACCATATGTTTTGCAGTCATGGGGCCTTATACGTTACACTTTCCCGTATGACACACATAATGATCGGCTATGCCCGCTGCTCGACGGACAAACAGGATCTCGCGGCCCAGCATCAGGAACTGCTCAAACTCGGTGTTTCTGCCGATCGTATTTACACCGACAAGGGCTTCACCGGCACGAACCGGGAAAGGGCCGGCCTTGACCAGGCACTGGCGGCTGTTCGTAGTGGCGATACTTTGGTCGTACCAAAGCTTGATCGACTGGCCCGCTCTGTCCCTGATGCACGGCTTATTGGCGACAGCCTGGCATCCCGTGGCGTGAAGCTTCAACTTGGGAACAGTATTCACGATCCGTCTGATCCAATGGGCAAGTTGTTCTTCAACAT
>NZ_JACSIQ010000109.1:0-695 GCF_018812105.1 Gluconobacter sp. P1D12_c | reverse complement strand
GGATCAGACGGATCGTGAATACTGTTCCCAAGTTGAAGCTTCACGCCACGGGATGCCAGGCTGTCGCCAATAAGCCGTGCATCAGGGACAGAGCGGGCCAGTCGATCAAGCTTTGGTACGACCAAAGTATCGCCACTACGAACAGCCGCCAGTGCCTGGTCAAGGCCGGCCCTTTCCCGGTTCGTGCCGGTGAAGCCCTTGTCGGTGTAAATACGATCGGCAGAAACACCGAGTTTGAGCAGTTCCTGATGCTGGGCCGCGAGATCCTGTTTGTCCGTCGAGCAGCGGGCATAGCGGATCATTATGTGTGTCATACGGGAAAGTGTAACGTATAAGGCCCCATGACTGCAAAACATATGGTACCMCCTTTATGAGACACAGCACACGGCTGTATTCCATGACGTGTTGCACTTGTCCGGGACAGTCCGTCCAACGATCCCCTTCCGGACACATGAAGGAGACATCCGATCATGGCGCGGCGCCGTCTTCTGACCCGTGAAGCTCTCGCCCGACATTACGAGCCTTCTGTCGATGATCGCGAGATCACGAGACATTTTACACTCAGCCAGGATGACTTCGATCTGATCGCAACCCGCCGCGGAGAAACCTCCCGATTGGTTTTCACTATGGTCATGCTATACATGCGCTGGCCGGGACGGGTGCTGGAATCTGGGGAAACACCACCGGCTCCCATT
>NZ_JACSIQ010000108.1:0-698 GCF_018812105.1 Gluconobacter sp. P1D12_c | reverse complement strand
AATCTGCGTTTTGCGTGTCGTTCGGAACAGGAAGACAGGCGACGCTTCAGGCTTCCTGCTGGTGGTTTAGAATACGTTCCAGAGGTTAAGGAAGCGAAGGAATCACGCGGAGAGATTTTTGATGCAGGACCGTCTGAGAATGGGTGTGAGTCATCTTCTCGGATAGGTTTTTATGAGCTTCTTCGTCGCAACAGTGGGAACAAGGTTGATGTGTTTAAACATCTTGAACGCATTGGCAGGGATGAGGCCATAAGGCTTCAATCTGATCGCATTGCTGACAGGCTTGAAGGTCTGGGGATTCCGTCTAGGCGTAAGAAGCAGGATGGCACCTTTTTCAAGGTGGGTTTGCTGTCTGGATTAGCTAAGCAGATGGATGAACAGTTTAGGCATATCATGTTCATTCCTGCTGTTGCTGTTGCTGAGCGTCGCCAGTTGAGGAATGAGCTGACCTATTGGATTGATAACATTCTCCCGAATAAGGGGAAGTATCTGCGGTACATGGTTATCACCTGCGGTGAGAACGTCCGCATATATGATGACCTCAAGGCGGAGCATAGGAAATGGACACGCAAGCTCTCTGATTGCTTCCGTTGGCTCAATCAAAAATATGGTTCAAATCTGTATTTCAGGGGGACTGAGTTCACTCATAATGAGGATCATGAAACCCTTAACATGCATATGAATATCCTCTTTGATCT
>NZ_JACSIQ010000107.1:0-698 GCF_018812105.1 Gluconobacter sp. P1D12_c | reverse complement strand
CATTTTACACTCAGCCAGGATGACTTCGATCTGATCGCAACCCGCCGCGGAGAAACCTCCCGATTGGGTTTCACGATGGTCATGCTCTACATGCGCTGGCCGGGACGGGTGCTGGAATCTGGTGAAACACCACCGGCTCCCATTCTGTCATTTGTTGCGCGGCAGCTCGACCTGTCCCCTGGGCTCTGGTCCCATTACGGACGTCGTGACGAAACCCGTCGATCCCATCTGGCCCACCTGATGAAGCGTTATGGCTACCGAACCTTCGATCGGTCGGCATTTCATGACATGACCGGTTTCGCGATGCCAATTGCACATCATGTGACCCAGCCATCCCGCATGGCTGCGATCCTGATTGACGAGATGCGTCGCCGAAGCATTCTCCTGCCGTCGGTCACTGTCATTGAAGCCTTGGTGCGCCGTGCTCGCCAGCAGGCCGATCACCTTGTCCATGACGTCCTTGCAGGGGATCTGCCGCCGGAAACCCGTTGTCGTTTGGACAAAATGCTGGAGCGTCGTGGCGATCGCAGTGCCTCCTGGCTCTCGTGGCTGCGTAACCCGCCCTTGTCACCAGCCGCGCGCAATATCCTGCGATTGCTGGAACGCCTGGAGTGTGTACGATCCCTGAACCTCGACAGCGCTCGCGCCACGACCATACCGCGTGTGGCCTTTGACCGTTTGAGCGAAGAAGCTGCCCG
>NZ_JACSIQ010000106.1:0-702 GCF_018812105.1 Gluconobacter sp. P1D12_c | reverse complement strand
GGTAAACTACGCGGAAAGAAACCCAAGCTTTCTGAACGTCAGCAAAAAGAGCTTCGCCGGATGTATGATACCGGCGATTACTCCATCAGCGATCTTTCAGAACTGTTTTCTATTTCTCGGCCAACTGTCTATCGAACTCTCAGCAGAACAGCCTCAACGTTCTTGTTGGGTTCACTCTAAGCGTACGTAAAGTACACTTTCGTGTCGTGACCCCTATTTGAACGAGGCGTTGCGCTGGATTCAGGAGCGGCACGGCAAGGACAACGTGATCGCTGCCATCATTCACCGGGACGAAAAAACGCCGCACCTGTCGGCCTACGTGGTGCCAAAAGACCCCGATACAGGCCGCCTGAATTGCCGCCGGTTCCTCGGTGGTGCCAAGGCCCTGAACGAGATGCAGACCGACTTTGCGCGAGTTGTGGGACGCCCTGTCGGACTGGAACGCGGCATCGAAGGAAGCAAGGCCACCCACACCAAGCTGAAAACCTACTACGGGGCGCTAGAACGGGACGCACCCGAGCACAAAAACCTGACCCCTGCTGACCTAGAACCGCAGGTGCTCAAGAAGGGGATTTTTACCCGTGTTGTGGAAGACCCTGAGCAGGTGGCAAAACGCATCAGTCAGACCGTTCAGCAGCATTATGAACCTGCCGTTCAGAGCGCCACAGTTGCCCGCACAGCGACCAAACGGGCCAAGGAAGA
>NZ_JACSIQ010000105.1:0-707 GCF_018812105.1 Gluconobacter sp. P1D12_c | reverse complement strand
GGATATTCATATGCATGTTAAGGGTTTCATGATCCTCATTATGAGTGAACTCAGTCCCCCTGAAATACAGATTTGAACCATATTTTTGATTGAGCCAACGGAAGCAATCAGAGAGCTTGCGTGTCCATTTCCTATGCTCCGCCTTGAGGTCATCATATATGCGGACGTTCTCACCGCAGGTGATAACCATGTACCGCAGATACTTCCCCTTATTCGGGAGAATGTTATCAATCCAATAGGTCAGCTCATTCCTCAACTGGCGACGCTCAGCAACAGCAACAGCAGGAATGAACATGATATGCCTAAACTGTTCATCCATCTGCTTAGCTAATCCAGACAGCAAACCCACCTTGAAAAAGGTGCCATCCTGCTTCTTACGCCTAGACGGAATCCCCAGACCTTCAAGCCTGTCAGCAATGCGATCAGATTGAAGCCTTATGGCCTCATCCCTGCCAATGCGTTCAAGATGTTTAAACACATCAACCTTGTTCCCACTGTTGCGACGAAGAAGCTCATAAAAACCTATCCGAGAAGATGACTCACACCCATTCTCAGACGGTCCTGCATCAAAAATCTCTCCGCGTGATTCCTTCGCTTCCTTAACCTCTGGAACGTATTCTAAACCACCAGCAGGAAGCCTGAAGCGTCGCCTGTCTTCCTGTTCCGAACGACACGCAAAACGCAGATTCTCATCAGCAGAATAATCC
>NZ_JACSIQ010000104.1:0-709 GCF_018812105.1 Gluconobacter sp. P1D12_c | reverse complement strand
ACGCCTTTCAGGAGCTTGCAGACTGGTATCTTTGAAGCTCCGCAGGACCGACGACAATGTAATTGTCATAGTCGGACACTATGACAAGTCAAATATTGATTTCTATCTGCTACAATAAGTTTCCAGTACCCCACAAACTGAGGGTCGGAGATTGTTATGGATATGGTAAAGAAGGAAAAATATAGAGAAATAGAGAGAGAAGTACAGAGGCTTGAAAATCTGTTCAATATAAAGGCTGTGCGATTGAAGGCACGTTATGAGACCAAGGCTATTCGTTATATGTTTGGGAATGGGGTCGAGGTTTATTGCGGTTGGGAAAAGCCTTACGATATCATGACTTGTTTGCATGACCATTATATTTACCATTCTTTTCATGTGAAGGATGTGATAAGTTATAGAGATTATTTGCGTTGGCTTCCTTCGCATTCTTCTTTGTTTTTGGATTACATAGAAAGCAGGGGATATGGTTTTTTAAGATTCAACGAATATTTGAACGATGACGAGGATGATTTTTGTTACGAGTGTGTTTTTGTTAATGACAATAAAGATGAGATACGCCTTTGGGTTAAAGATTTAGAAGAATGTGACAAGGATGGTTTGTATTCGAGTATCGATAATTTAGATTTGGAAAATTGTACGTCTGATGATTTTAAAAGAAGACTCTCAACGATTTGCGAGAAATTTTTTGGATCGTTGTCATGAGTTATCA
>NZ_JACSIQ010000103.1:0-710 GCF_018812105.1 Gluconobacter sp. P1D12_c | reverse complement strand
ATAAGACAGGGTTCAGAGACGTTATAGAAAGCATGATGCGGGAGCATCAGCCCAACAATCTTATTCTCCATCTGCTCGAATTTTATTTCATCACCAACGATGACACGACCATCAAGAGAAGGCTCAACACAGAGAGCCATAGCAATATCGGGCCCGAACATATCCAATGATTTAGGGACACCTATCGTGGCTTCGCCTTCATCACGCTTCGTGAAAAGCTCAGCATCATTGATGACACGCTTCTTCATCATCTTCAGAGATCCATCAGACTGATCTCGAACGATGCGAAGCCTCTCATCATTAAGAGACCCCTTGAACTCCTTAAACGATCCGTACCTCTGTATCAGTCGCGTATTGAGTGTCTCATTATAGAACCACTCAAGATGGCCATCCTCCATCGTCTCAATATCGTTCGGCTTAGTCACATATTTTGTGACCTCATCAACAGACTCAAGAGTTCCCGCATCCTTAACAATGCACGACATCCTCTCACGAACATCAGCAAGAAAATCCTGCCAGCCGTTCCCCTTCAAATACGGCAGATCAAAGAGGATATTCATATGCATGTTAAGGGTTTCATGATCCTCATTATGAGTGAACTCAGTCCCCCTGAAATACAGATTTGAACCATATTTTTGATTGAGCCAACGGAAGCAATCAGAGAGCTTGCGTGTCCATTTCCTATGCTCCGCCTTGAGGTCATCATATAT
>NZ_JACSIQ010000102.1:0-711 GCF_018812105.1 Gluconobacter sp. P1D12_c | reverse complement strand
CCTGCTGCGTCTGGTCACATCCATTCGGAGTGGAACCGTGACGGCCTCGGCCATGCTGCGGAAGCTCGGATCTTATCCCCGTCAGAATGGTCTGGCTGTGGCCTTGCGTGAAGTTGGCCGGATCGAGCGGTCGGTTTTCATGCTCGACTGGATACAGGATCTGGATTTGCGCAGGCTAACCCAGGCAGGGCTCAACAAGTGAGAAGACAGGAATGCGCTGGCTCGGGCGCTCTTCTTCAACCAGCTTGGTGAACTGCGGGATCGGCGTTTTGAAAATCAGGCTTATCGAGCGTCAGGTTTAAACCTGCTGGTGGCAGCGGTTATCCTATGGAATACGCGCTATCTTCAGTCTGCCATCGCAACGCTCGGCATTTCCGATGACCTGGCGCGGCATATTGCACCCCTCGGCTGGGAGCATATCTCTCTGACAGGGGACTATCGCTGGAATGTCGATGAGCAGCCCGAAGCGGGCGCGTTACGTCCGCTTCGGGTGCCTGCATCCCTGCTTGTCGCTTGAACCCCAATGCTGGCGGTTCTGTAGGTGTTCACCCTAAGCGTACGTAAAATACACTTTCGTGTCGTGACCCCATCTATCAACGGGACGTCGATATTACAGTTCGTCCTGTCGAAGCTGCAGACCGCTTTACCAGCCGGGTCTGAGGCGGTCCTTGTCCGAAGCATGGCAGAGTGTCACTCTGATCTCTTTCACAA
>NZ_JACSIQ010000101.1:0-711 GCF_018812105.1 Gluconobacter sp. P1D12_c | reverse complement strand
TCAGAGATCCATCAGACTGATCTCGAACGATGCGAAGCCTCTCATCATTAAGAGACCCCTTGAACTCCTTAAACGATCCGTACCTCTGTATCAGTCGCGTATTGAGTGTCTCATTATAGAACCACTCAAGATGGCCATCCTCCATCGTCTCAATATCGTTCGGCTTAGTCACATATTTTGTGACCTCATCAACAGACTCAAGAGTTCCCGCATCCTTAACAATGCACGACATCCTCTCACGAACATCAGCAAGAAAATCCTGCCAGCCGTTCCCCTTCAAATACGGCAGATCAAAGAGGATATTCATATGCATGTTAAGGGTTTCATGATCCTCATTATGAGTGAACTCAGTCCCCCTGAAATACAGATTTGAACCATATTTTTGATTGAGCCAACGGAAGCAATCAGAGAGCTTGCGTGTCCATTTCCTATGCTCCGCCTTGAGGTCATCATATATGCGGACGTTCTCACCGCAGGTGATAACCATGTACCGCAGATACTTCCCCTTATTCGGGAGAATGTTATCAATCCAATAGGTCAGCTCATTCCTCAACTGGCGACGCTCAGCAACAGCAACAGCAGGAATGAACATGATATGCCTAAACTGTTCATCCATCTGCTTAGCTAATCCAGACAGCAAACCCACCTTGAAAAAGGTGCCATCCTGCTTCTTACGCCTAGACGGAATCCCCAGACCTTCAAGCCTGTCAG
>NZ_JACSIQ010000011.1:0-110146 GCF_018812105.1 Gluconobacter sp. P1D12_c | reverse complement strand
CAACCAGCACGATCCCGCAAATGACATAGTAAACAGAGCCGCCCAGCATCGCGAGGTCAGCCCCCATGATGACAAAGATCAGGCCCACAAGAAGAATAACGACCCCCAGAAGCAGCGTCAGCCACTCCGTCAGAGTCTTCGTGCCGTTATGGACAGCCATGGACGTGTTCTCCGGTAAAAGATGGATTATTTCTGTTGTTTGGATTGATTTTGGAATTATTCATGATCCCGGTTTTCATGGTTGATATCAGAAAGTAATTCCGGTTTCGAAATCCAGTATCAGTGGATTTTTGTACCGGTTGGTTCCCCCTGTGCTCCAGATGTACTGGGCACCAGGACGGATCAACAGCCATGGGGTAGGACGCCATCCGTAGTTCAGCTCAATGGCGTGTTCACCACTTGGGCGGTAAAGACCGGTGGCGCCATTTTTCTGAAGTTCGGCGACCCAGTTGGCCATCTTGGCGTTTACCCAGAGGAACTTCATGCCGAGGCTGATGGTGTCATCAGGGCGACTTTTGAACGTGCCTTTGCGTGTCAGGCCCCAATCGACGAAGTATGGTGCGATGGCTGTTCTCGGATCACCCCAGGTGAAGGACGCAAAAAACGATGTGCCGCGATGTGCGTCCCCTGTGTCGCGCTGGATCATGCGATCGAACTGGAACCATCCGCCGAAGCGTCCCCTGACTTTTGCTGTTGATGCACTAACTAGATAGTTACTTGGAATTTCAAACATTCCATATTGGGAGTACACATTGTTGACCTGTGACGTATCCCAGTATCCGCCGATCTTGACGTTGGTCTGAAGGGGGCCACTGTAATCGTCTTTTCCACCCTGATGCCAGACAAGCTGGAAGGGCAGGAAGGTGCCGGTGGCGCCGTGCAGGTTCATCTTCCATCCGTTATGGGTGTTTCCAATCGTTGGATCAGCAGAATAGACGCCAAACTGAATGGAATAATGGTTGTTTCCGGCAGGGTAGAATTTCACCCATGCTCCGGGATGGGCCGTCGGATAGTATCCATAGCCTGAGTTGTAAGCGATGGACTGTGGCATGCCGCAGATGGCGTTGGTTTGGAACTGACAGTAGTTGTTCATGCCCCAGTAGATGGACCATGTTTCGAAATCGGTTTCAGAGTTGATTTCGCCGATCGTCGTTGAAACGTAGCGGTTCCAGTTCATCTCCCAGGACAGCAGAGACAAACGCACTGTGGGAGAGCCATAGATTTCCTGCGGACTGTTCAGTGCAGGAAGTTTTGCACCGAGGCCCTGTCCCGCGCGGGAGGTCACGATGAAGTGGAACAGGCCGATGCTGTAGCCTGTGAGCTTCTTGAGATCGAAATCAAAATTCAGGCCGATTTCGTGTGCGTACCTCACATTCTGGGACTTGCCGCCCATCGGGTTGCCAGCAGAATCCTGAAAGTAATGGCCCGTGATGTTCACGCCCTTGTCTGTCAGCCATGGGCGCCAGCCGCCCCAGTCCCCGGTCATGGTGCTTTGCTTCATCCAGTCATGCAGACTGGCGGGAAGAAAGGACTGATCCGTTGTTATCGGC
This sequence comes from Gluconobacter sp. P1D12_c, assembly GCF_018812105.1. Lineage (NCBI taxonomy): Bacteria > Pseudomonadati > Pseudomonadota > Alphaproteobacteria > Acetobacterales > Acetobacteraceae > Gluconobacter > Gluconobacter sp. P1D12_c. The sequence goes on along the minus strand of NZ_JACSIQ010000011.1, from coordinate 108,596 downwards.
TGGGCAAGGTCGTTCACGCCAGGTTGGGATGGTGTGACGGTTACGGGCTTGGGAGCAGGACGGATTGTCTTGATACGGCTTTTTGCATTGCTCCTGTAGCGAAGGGCAGCATGTTCCGAGGTTGTTCGCTCATCCTCGGATACGGTTGCGGTGGAAGATTGCGCCCGTGCAGTGCCTGTGGTGAAGGCAAATCCTGACGTAATGGCGCAGACCAGTCCCAGCGATTTGACCCATTGTCTCTCGAACGGCTGCATATTCTCAACGGCCGGGCGGGCCGTGTCCCAACTCTGCTTAAGTAACGGACCGTTCCGTTACATGAACATGAATCTATCTCACGAGATGGACGAGGCCTGGGAATGACAAAGAAGAGAGAAGTTTTGCAGACGCTCTTTCTGTGATTTTGAAGAAAGGGTTCTATTTGTTTTCATTAATGTTTTTCTTGGAAAGACCGCCAAAATCCATTTGAGTGGTCATAATCCAAAGGCAGGATCACGCTTGCGTGTCCCTCCGCACAAGGCCTGCCTGGTGAAGGTCCTATTCGGTTTCGTAGGGCCAGTCTGCCTTGCTGAGACTGCGAGGCGCAAGGACATAGGCCACGCAGCCCAGAGCTATGGAAAGTCCTGCGATCACGCCCGCAATGCGTGTTCCCATAATGAATGGGTTGCAGGTTTGCAGAAGGAAGATCGGAATGAAATTGAAGGCATAAACAACGCCCTTCCAAGGATTTCCGCTTACCAGAAAAGGAAGCGCCCCGCAGAGGGCAAAGCCAAGCGCCAGCCCCATAAATTCCAAACTGAACAACAGGGTGTCGCGCAGGGCGAATGATGTAATCAGGGCGTATGGAATGATCAGGCTGAGAACACGCAGCGGTATCGTGACGGACAGGCGGGAAAGCTTTGCCGAAAAGACAGACCGGACAAAGGAAAGACGATCGCCAAAACGCCCGGTAATCAGCAGGAGAGGCCAATGCTGCCGTTGGGTAAGCCAGTTGTCGCTAACGGCGATCATCGCGCCTGCGCTGAAGACAAGTGGCTTCCAGCATGCTGCGAAACTCTTGTGAGTGAAGAGCGACATTCCCATTGCCGCTATGGACATGAGAACAGGAATGAACAGGCAGCTTAGCAGGATGTCAGTTTTGAGTGTCAGAGGTGAGGTCGGTGCCAGCAGCATCTGGCGAAGCTGATAGAATGTGATGGGTTTGCGGGCCCGTGCCTTTGCTTTGCCATAAGGAAAATCTGGCAGCGCGTCTTTCAAAGACGCAGAAGCGTCGAGAGCATGCGGAGTAGCGGGAGCACCGTGAAGGCGGTTGGGCAGGGAGAGAATACTGACGATCATGACCAGCAAAAGACAAACATCTGCTGGAATGGTGAGGATGGGTGGACGCGTCAGAAGCCATAGGCTGGCATTTGAGAGGAGGAGGAGGCCGAATTGCGCCAATATCAGGATGCCCCCTGCCAGACTGATCAGAAAGCGTAGTTTCTGGGACTGGCCTTGGGGCGGGACGTACCACTGCAGCACGGTAGGGATTGAATTGAACAGCACAAAGAAGAGGGCGTCGTGGAACGGAATGGGCGCGAAACTCAGGGCCGTGCTGAGCAGTAAGACGGACACGACATCCACGATGCAGACTGCTCTTGCTTCCGCTAAAGCCAATCCGGGAATAGCAGGAGCCTGAGCTGCACCGATCTGTCTTGTAGCATGCAATTGCAGGCAGTTCTGGATGAACATGGATGTGAGGATGAGACTGACAACATTGGCATGCGACAGAGCCTGCTCAAATGTCTCATGCGTCAGAAGCCTGTGCAGCCTCCGAAGATCCATTAAGGACGTAAACAGAAAGAACCCAACTGAAATCAGCAGGTAGTTTGCCCGAAGGAATACGGGGCTGGCGTAGAGTTGCAGGGCTCGCCAGAGGTCAGACCATTCCTGCCGGGTGAGGGAGAGGCTGCCCATGGTCAATGCTCCCGCGGAGCCGTGATTTCAAGGAAGGCGTCTTCAAAGTCGGGGATGGAAACGGATGTTCCGTCAGGAAGGGCGAGGTCCTCGGTCCACCCGTGAGCAAGAATGCCGCTCTCCCGCTGCCCCAATATCTGGCATGGCAGAGTGTGCAGTACTTCCGGAGTGCTGTGATCGAGCCACCGGGTCTGTGTTCGGAAAGTTTCGGCAGACACATCCAGAACAAGATGGCCTTGCCGAACGAACAGCAGGCGTGAGCACAGACGTTCGAGATCTGACAGAATATGTGATGAAATCAGAATACTGGCGCCAACGCGCGTTGCATAACTGCCCAGCAGATTCATGAAATCCCGCCGGGCATGAGGATCGAGGCTGGCGACAGGCTCATCCAGTACGAGGAAATCGGGCTCGTGCCGCATGGCCAGAAGAATAGCCAGACGCTGTTTCTGGCCGCCCGAGAGGTTGCGAACAATCTTTTTGAAATCCAGATCGGCCCATTGCAGCAGGATGGGATCAATAGGGGGCAGATCGCCGTAAAACGCTCCGATATAATCAATCAGTCGACCAACACTGAACGCTGTAAATCCACTCATGGTCTGGGGGACAAACCCGGTACGGGCCCGGAGGTCTCGCGGCAGCGAGAGAACACTTTGGCCAAAGATGTCTACAGAACCCTGATCGGGGATCAGAAATCCCATGAGACAGCCGATCAAAGTGGATTTTCCGGCACCATTGCGCCCCAATAGAGCTACGGTTTCACCGGGTTCGACTGTAAAAGAAACGTGGTCGAGCGCAGTGAAGCTGCCGAAGCGTTTTGTGAGGTCCGTCACACGGACGGGTAAGGTCGGGGGGGCGGGCCGGATTGTCATGCAATAAACGTTGCACAATGTTACTGAACCGACAAATAAAAAAATAGCCTGCGATCCGGACAGGAAAGCAGGCCATTTTTATAGTCCTGGTTGAAGAACCGGGATCAGTCGGCGGCCAGTGCGAGAGCCTTGCGGCCACGCATGGTCATGACGTGATCTTCCAGTGCTTCTCCGACGCGCTCAGCCTGCTTGGCGAAAATGTGGTCGGCATCGTCGAAGATACGATAATCGACCGTCACATTCTTCTGCGTGTTGAGCTTGTCGACCAGCTTGCGGATGCCTGGCTCGGGAGCCATTTCGTCCTTGCCGCCAGCGATCATCAGACCACTACACGGACAAGGTGCAAGGAAACCGAAGTCATAATCATTGGCTGGAGGTGCAACGCTGATCCAACCACTGATTTCCGGGCGGCGCATCAGAAGCTGCATGCCGACGAACGCCCCGAACGAGTATCCGGCGATCCACAGTTCGCTGGAGTTCGGGTTGACCATCTGCATCCAGTCAAGTGCTGCAGCTGCATCGGAGATTTCTCCGATACCGCCATCGTAACGCCCCTGGGAGCGGCCGACGCCGCGCGAGTTGTAGCGCATGACCGAGAAGCCCATCTTCTCGAAGTGGCGATACATCGTGTACGTAATACGATTATTCATGGTGCCGCCGTGAAGCGGGTGTGGGTGCAGCACCAGGGCGAGGGGAGCGTTTGGTTCGCTGGAGTGGTGGTAACGACCCTCAAGCCGGCCATCTGGGCCGGCGAACATCACTTCAGGCATGAATACTCTCGCTCTATGTCCGGCAGGATTACGGCCCTGCCTTCCGGTGGGCGTCTGTATATCGAGTTGAAAGCCAGAATTTCCACCAAAATCGACTCGGGATTGCGATTCCTGCAACTCTGCACGATCTAGAGAACATGACGAACGCATCTGCTCCGACCTATCTTGACGCCAATGCAACCGAGCCTCTGCGCCCCGCAGCAAGGGAGGCTGTGTTGTCCGGTCTGCTGCTGTCCGGCAATCCGTCTTCGGTCCACGCGGAAGGGCGCGAAGCCAGGCGATGTCTTGAAGATGCCCGTAGTCGTATCAGTGCGGGTTTCGGGCGGATTTCCGGGACCTGTGTGTTCACATCAGGTGGCACGGAGGCTGACGCAATGGCCATTCATGCGTTCGGTCAGGGACGTCGGATCCTGATCGGCGCAACGGAGCATGACGCCGTGCGTAAAGCCGCCCCGGACGCGGACATTATTCCGGTGAATGACCAGGGCATTCTGGACCTTGAAATCCTCCGTCAGCATCTCGCGGATGGGGTACCAACACTTGTCTGTGTCATGGCCGCCAATAACGAGACAGGGGTTTTGTCGCCACTGGAGGAGGTGGCTGCACTCTGCCGCGACTCGGGTGCACATCTGCATGTGGATGCGGTTCAGAGCGCTGGGCGACTGCCTTTCAGCCTGACTGAGTGCAGCGTTGCTCTCTCGGGGCACAAGATGGGCGGACCAAAAGGCGCAGGAGCGTTGCTGCTGCCACTGGATGAGCCGATTGATGCCCTGATGGTGGGCGGTGGTCAGGAGCGCGGTCGGCGAGGAGGAACGCAGCCTTTGCCAGCTATTCTGGGCATGGCTGCTGCTTTTGACGAGGCGCAGGCTCAGGACTGGTCCGCTATTGAGGCACTGCGGGAGCGCGTCGAACAGGTGGCGATGGCAGCGGGAGCCCGTGTTGCCGGGCGTCAGGTCGGCCGCCTGCCGAACACAAGCTGCCTGATCCTCGACGGGGTTGCCGCACAGGTGCAACTCATGACGCTGGATCTGGAAGGATTTTGTGTTTCTGCCGGTTCGGCATGCTCTTCTGGAAAGGTCGCGGCATCTCATGTTCTGACGGCGATGGGCGAGACGACCGGGGCCTCTCAGGCCATACGAGTGTCGTTGCCGTGGAATGTGAGGATAGAGCAGGTTGACGCGTTTTGTGATGCCTATGAGCGTATGGCGCGTCGTTTGCGCAAACGTTAAGGCGCGCTCATGTGGTCATTTTCCAGCCTGAGTCTCCGGGCCTGCTCTTCCAGGAGGGCGCTTCGGGCGTTGATCCATCGGTCTAAAGGAGAAATGAGGCTGAGGAGTAGAATACCGAAGGCGATGGCAAACAGTGTGCTGCCAAGGAGGATCGCGTCCATGAGGCATTCTCTGCCTGAAACAGGGTTCAAGGCTGAAAAGCCTATCTATATCTGGAACCGTAACGATCTGTGCTGGTCAGTGGAAGGTATAGCGTGATTTATCTGGACTATTTTTCCACAACGCCCTGCGCCTCTGAGGTTGTGGAAGCCATGCTGCCCTGGTTCGCGGAGGATTTTGGGAATCCACACAGTGTCCATGGCCCGGGTCAGAAAGCGGCGCAAGCTGTCGATGCAGCCCGCCAGACTATCGCTGACCTGATCGGCGCTGAAGCCCGGGAGCTCGTTTTTACGTCTGGAGCCACGGAAGCAAACAATCTTGCTATCAAGGGAGCTGCTCGCCACCTGAAGCGCATGGGTAATGAGCGTCGTCGCGTCATTACCGTGTCTACTGAGCATAAATGCGTTCTGGAATCCGTGCGGGATCTGGAGATTGAAGGCCTTGACCCTCTTATCCTGGGAGTGGACGGGCAAGGGCGTGTTGATCCCGAGGCTCTGCGGGAGGCACTGGCGGTGCCGACACTGCTTGTCAGCATCATGACGGCAAATAATGAGACGGGCATCCTGCAGGACATTTCACTCCTGTCACGAATCGCCCATGAGGCTGGGGCGTTGTTTCACACTGACATGGCGCAGATGGCCGGGAAGTTGCCTGTTTCGCTGGATGGTATCGATCTGGCGTCTTTTTCCGCGCACAAAATGTATGGCCCCAAGGGGATCGGTGCCCTGTATGTGCGGCGTCGGCCCCGTGTGCGACTACAGTCGCTCTTTTCCGGGGGAGGGCAGGAACGGGCCTTCCGGTCAGGTACATTGCCTACCCCTCTTGTCGTGGGGTTCGGGAAAGCTGCGGAGCTGGCGAAACAAAGATTGGATATGGATATTTTGCAGATTTCCGCCCTGCGGGATGATCTGTGGCGCCAGATTGAAACGGCACTTTCAGGATGTGAACTGAATGGACGTGAAGTTTCGCGCCTGCCGGGTGCGCTGAATTTCTGTCTGCCGGAAGGAGTGCGGGCGACGGACATCCTTGAACGGGTCCCGGAAGTTGCCATGTCTACGGGGTCAGCCTGCTCGGCCGCAGAAATTACCCCCTCTTATGTGCTGACGGCGATGGGACTTTCTGCAGAGAAAGCATCGCGGTGCTTGCGCCTGTCGGTCGGACGCTCTACCTCCAAGCCCGGTATTGACCGTGCGGCGGCTCTTTTGATCGAGGCTGTCCGTACCTGCCAACCTTCAAGAGACTGAAACAAGACGGACAGCCCATGCCCAAGATGACCTTTATCGAACGTGACGGTTCCCGCCGTGAAGTTGACGCGCCTGTCGGCCTGTCGGTGCTGGAAATCGCTCACAAGCATGACATTGACCTCGAAGGCGCCTGCGAAGGCTCCCTGGCCTGTGCGACGTGCCATGTCGTGGTGGACCCGGAATGGGCTGGCAAGCTGTCCGAGCCGACCGACGATGAAGAAGACATGCTGGATCTGGCCTTCGGCCTTGAGCAGACATCCCGTCTGGGCTGCCAGATTGTCATGACCGAAGATCTGGACGGTCTGACCGTTCAGCTTCCAAAGGCGGGCTGAAGACCATGCGTATCCTCGTTGCCATGTCGGGAGGCGTGGACAGCTCCGTAGTGGCCGCGCTGCTTAAAAGGCAGGGCCACGAGGTGATCGGCGCGACCCTCCAGCTTTACGATCACGGTCAGGCGTCCAAGCCGGGGGCCTGTTGTGCCGGACGCGACATCATGGATGCCCGCGCCGTGGCGGATAAGCTGGATTTCCCGCATTACGTCATTGATGCGGAAAGTCGCTTTCGTGACAGCGTGATTGAGAACTTCGCGGATGCGTATGCGCGTGGGGAAACTCCCGTGCCATGCGTGGCCTGCAATCAGGGCGTGAAGTTCACGGATCTTCTGGGCATGGCCCGCGATCTGGGCTGTGAAGCGATGGCGACCGGGCATTACGTCCGGCGTGTTGAAGGTCCGTCTGGTGCTGAAATGCATCGCCCTGTTGATGCAGAGCGGGACCAGACCTGGTTCCTGTTCGCGACGACGAAAGATCAGCTTGATTACCTGCGCTTCCCGCTCGGCGAGATGCCGGACAAGGCGCATGTGCGTGAACTGGCGCAGGAGCTTGGACTGGAAATTGCAGCCAAGCCGGACAGTCAGGACATCTGCTTCGTGCCAAGCGGGTCTTACGTCGATATCGTGGAAAAGCTTCGTCCTGAAATTCGGGGTGAAGGCGAAATCGTGGATGAACAGGGTAAGGTCCTTGGGCATCATGAAGGCGTTGCGCGCTATACGGTTGGGCAGAGCAAGCGGTTGGGAGACATTCATACAGCCGTTGGCGAACGCCAGATGGTAACGCGGATTGATGTGCCAAAGCGCCGGATTGTTGTTGGACCCCGCGTTCAGGCGACCGAAGTTGAAACCCGCAAGGCGATCCGTCTGCGGGACATGAACTGGCTGATTGATGCTCCGCCGGAAGGGGTATCCTGTGGTGTGCAGATCCGTGCCCGTGAGAAGCTCCGGGATGCGGTGGTGAAGCCTCTTGAGAATGGTGGCGCGCTAGTCGAACTGCTGGAGCCAGCCATGCCGGCCCCGGGGCAGGCCTGTGTTCTGTATGATGGGAGCCGTGTTCTGGGCGGCGGGTTTATTCTGGCGGGAGCGTAAGCATGGCAGGGGCACTTCTGATCGGGTCGCGGCGGTATTCGTCCTGGTCTTTGCGTGGCTGGCTGGCTGTGAAGCTGGCGAAGCTGGATGTGGAAGAGAAGGTCATTGCTCTCAAGGGCGGTGGCAAGACCACTGAAATCCATGCACTATCTCCCAACAAGCTGGTGCCGTATTTGCAGCATGATGGCGCTCATGTCTGGGAAAGTCTGGCTATCTGCGAATACTGCGCCGAGCATGAGCCGTCTCTTTGGCCGCAGGACCGTGTGGTACGTGCTCATGCTCGCAGCATCAGCGCCCAAATGCACGCCGGTTTCCGCCCAATCCGGCAGAATTGCCCGATGGATGTGGAACGTGTTCCAGCGCCTTTGTCAGAAATTAGCGAAGACCTGGCCAAGGATGTTGCTCTGCTGAGTGAGACCCTGAAGGGAGCACTTCTGCGCTCCGGCACGGCCACGCCGTATCTGTTCGGGGACGTCCTGACGGTGGCTGACTGCATGTATGCGCCCGTCGCTATCCGGATTCACGCGTATCAACTTAATGTTGACCCCGTCGTGAACGCTTGGGTTCAGAGCATGTTGCACCATCCGCTCATAAAGGAATGGTACAGTCTTGCGGATGCAGAGCCTGCTGAGTGGCGACTGAGTTACGAAGACAAATAAGGGTCTGGCTTCGTTCAGTGGTGAACGAAGCCCATTCCAGTTTGAAGGGCGGTGCGAAACACATCAGACCAGATGCTGTTACCGCCACCACGACCTCCACCAGGTCCGCTGCCCGTCTGACTGAACGGTGGGGCATCGTTGCTGTCAGCAGTTTCTGACATATCGGATGGTGCATGCGATGCGCAGCTTGCGAGCAAGAGCATACTGCATCCCAACAACAGTCGTTTCACATCTGTATTCCTTACCCGTAATGCCCTTCTTGTAAGTCACCTGTGGAAAAGCAGGTGTCATGTCAGGAAGTATCAGGAAGCGTAAGCAGATCTGACGAAACTCCGGTTCCAGCAGCACGCTGTTACAGTTGGACGGACAGGGAACCGCGAAACCGTGACAGCAAGACTTTCACCTGAGCATAAACAGGCCCGGCGCGCGGGTCTGCATTATGTGGACAGGACGGAACCAGGAATTACCCGCAGATGAGCTGGCAAAGGCTTCGCCTATTACGATTCTTCCGGGGAGCGCATCACGGACCAGAGCGTTATCGGGCGCCTGAAACGCCTGGGGATTCCTCCGGCTTATCGCGATGTCTGGATCTGTGCTGATCCCGATGGTCATCTCCAAGCCATCGGCACAGATGCGCGGGGGCGGTTGCAGTATCGCTATCATCCCAAATGGCGGGAAACACGAGACGTCGCCAAGTTCGGTCGAATGCTTGTCTTCAGCGAGCATCTTCCTGCCTTGAGAGCGCAGGTGGCAAAGGATCTGGCGCGAAAGACGCTGGACCGGGACCGCGTTCTGGCCGCGATTGTCTTCATTATGGAACGGACGATGGCCCGTATCGGAAATGATCGGTATGCGCGTGAAAACCGTAGTTATGGCCTGACGACGCTGCGGCACCGGCATGTTGATGTGACCGGAAAGCACGTCACGCTTGATTTCAGGGCCAAACATGGGATTGAGCAGCATCTGGATTTGTCCGACGCTCGACTGGCGCGGCTTGTGTCACGCCTCGAAGATCTGCCGGGACAACGTCTCTTCCAGTATCTGGATGAGAACGGTGAACGCCACGATGTGCACTCACAGGACGTGAACGACTACCTTCAGACCATCACTGGTGAGGACATTACGGCCAAGGATTTTCGCACTTGGGCCGCCACGCAACTGGCTGCCGTTACGCTCTGTGCCTTCAGCGGCTACGATACGAAAGCGAAAGCCAAAAAGCAGGTTGTGGAAGCCGTGAAGTCCGTGGCTGCCCGGCTTGGAAATACGCCTGCGGTCTGTCGAAAGAGCTATATTAATCCCTGTGTGGTGGATGGGCATCTGGACGGGACTTTGAGGGCCGCGTTTCAGAAACGGGCACAGGATGTGCTGGATATGCCGGAGCATGGATTATCGGCTGAAGAAGCAGCGGTGACGGGCTTCCTGGCAAACCGTTTGCCGCATCTTCGAAATAACGGCACATCAAAGTCCTGAACCGCAGTATGTTGAAATCTTTCGCAGGAAACTCTGCCTGTTACAGAAGCTTCTGTTTCTGACGGACCGTATAAAAATGCGTCGCAACGGAATTGATGGCTGGCGACGGAAGGTCAGTGCATGATGCACTGTCAGGAGGAGAAGAACGGATGAACTCGCTGGGTCTTTTTGCCTTGCTGATGCTGGGAGCAACGTGTTTCGGGGTTTTGAACGAGCGCCTTTTCAAGCTCCCCCTGACCATCGGTATTCTCCTGATTTCCATGGTCATTTCGATGCTGATCATGCTGATCAATCCGCTGGTGCCAGGCTACGACCTCCAGCACATTCCCCGGACTCTCCTCGGGCAGGTCAATCTTCCAGAAACGCTTCTGGAAGGGGCTCTGTCCTTTCTTCTTTTTGCCGGGGCCATGCAGGTTAATCTCGGACTGCTGCTCTCCCGCGGAAAGGCTGTGGCTGCACTGGCTATCTTGGGAACGGTATTGGCCGTGGGGCTTCTGGCAGGCGCAGCATGGTTGGTCTTTCCGCTGCTGGGCATGAATGTTCCCTTCAGCTGGTGTGTCGTTCTGGGGGCCATCCTCGCGCCGACGGATCCGGTTTCCGTCGTGGGAATGTTGCGTCGGCTGGGCTTGCCAGAAGCTCTTCAGGCCACCTTTGCAGGAGAAAGCCTGTTCAACGATGGCGTAGGCATTGTGATGTATGGGACCGTCATCGGTCTTGCGACTGGAGAGGTTCATAGCGTTGCAATGACGGACTTTATCGTCCGCTTTCTTGTGGAAGCGGTCGGTGGTGGTGTGCTGGGAGGTGTGCTGGGCTGGGTCGCCCTGAAGATCATTCGGGGCGTGCAGGACATGCAGATTGACCTGCTGGCTTCGCTGGCCTTGGCAACGGGCACTTACAGCCTTGCCAGTTCTTTGCACATGTCCGGCCCGATTGCCGTGGTTGTGGCAGGGATGTGGCTGGCGACCGATACAGGCAAGCGTGCAATTCCGGAGCATTCCCGCCAGGAGCTCACCACGTTCTGGGGGCTGATCGACGAAATCCTGAACGCATTGCTGTTTCTGCTGATAGGTTTTGAGCTTCTCGAAATTACCCCACATCTGCCCAACCTTGTGGCGACACTCATCATCATTCCATTGTCCGTAATTGTTCGCGGACTGAGTGTGTTCCTGTCCACAATGCCGGTTCACCTGAAAAAAGGTGAGCGTGGTAGAGCTCTCGGTGTTTTGACCTGGGGTGGGCTTCGGGGCGGGATTTCTGTGGCATTGGCCCTGGGGTTGCCTCCGGGAGAACTAAGGGAGACGCTGCTACCGGTTTGCTACGGGGTAGTGGTCTTTACAATCATCGTCCAGGGACTGACGATGGAGAAGGTGGTCAATCGGCTTTACCCGAAAGCCACCAGTTGAGTGTATGCCTGCTGAGAGATTTTGGCAGACTGAAAAATGGATCGGCAGGAGTGCGGTAAAATGGTGACTTTAAAGCGGGTGATGGGTCTACTAATCGTGACGGGTGCCGTCATGAGCATGTCCGGGAATGCGTTTGCCGCCAAGGGGTTCCCGGGACAGGCAGGATGCTGGGCCGCTCTTCCAGGTGAAGACGAGCGACCGGAAGTGACGTGTCGGAGCTTCACGGAAGATTTGCTGAAAAGTCTTGAGAAAGCTACGCCTGCACAGGTGACGTCTATTCTGGGTGTTCCAGGCAAGGACCATAAGCCCACCTATTTCGAGAGCGCGAACAAAACGCCCGGAGCCTATAACGGCTACGTTGAGCTGACATACACGGCCGGACACGTCTCGGATCTGTCTGCTGTTTTGACGCAGGTTCAGCCGAACGGCATGGCAAGTGACGAGAAGGATTATCAGTGGGGTGTCAGCAAGGCTGGCTGCTCCGATTTTCCGGGAAGCAAGAAAGCCTGCGATACGTCCAACTAAAGAACGGCGCTCTGGATTTAGTCTCTCAGATCCAGAGCGATCAGCTTTTCACGGCAGGTAATGAAAAGGCGCCTGTTCTCTGGGCCACCAAATGTACAGTTCGTGGGTGACCACGGAAGAGGGATGAACCCAAGCGTGCAGCCCGAGGCGTCGAGCACGTAAATCCCATTATCTGAGGTGGTCCAGACCCATCCGCGATGGTCTACGGCCAAGCCATCAGGTACGCCGTTTTCTGTGCTGTAGAAGGGGCGTTTCCCCGTTAGCTTTCCATGGCGGCCGACATCAAACGCATGAATGTGGCAGCCGTGACCGCCAATTTTTCTGGATGTGTCCGTTACGTATAGGGTTTTCCTGTCTGGCGAAAATGCCAGAGCATCAGGCTGATCCAGATCAGCCATGCGCGTCAGATCCCCACTTTTTCGATCGTATCGGTACACGCTGCGATGGGGAAGTTCTGGTGCCGCGATATACCCTTCTCTTGCGGAGTGGATGCCGAAGATTGGGTCGGTGAACCAGAGGGTATGATTGGGGCCAGGGATAATGGCGTTGGGGGCGTTAAGACGGCCACCCTGATAGTGTGTGATGAGGGGAAGTGCTTCCTGACCGTCTTGTGAAAGGCTGATGCAGCGTCGTCCTTGCTCACAATGTACCAAGGTACCGTCCGCGAGCAGCGCATTGCCATTGATGAACCAGGTAGGATCAAGAATGGTGTGAACATGCCCATCGGGGTGCCATGCCATCACCCGGCGCGAGATGACATCTGACCAGATGAGCCTGTTGCGGTCCTGATCCCAGACGGGGCTTTCTCCCAGCGTTGTTCCCTCGTGCAGAAGCAAAAGCGGGATATCGAAATCCAGAACTGCCGCAAGCGCTGGGTCGTCGATCCGGATACCTTGAAGAGGCCCTGAGATTTCTGGGGCTCCCGGTAAACGCAGGAATGTGCCGATCAGGACATTCTTCACTTGTCGCGTCTTCTTTGGCTACACATTACGACTTTCTTGGCCACGTCTGTGGCGCCAGTCTGTAGAAGCGGTTGCCTTTTCCGGAATAAAATTTCCGAGGAATAAGGCTGTTCTATGAAAACGCTATGGGATGCACGCGGTTCACGCCGGATACATTTTGCATCCTTCCGGGGTTGCCTGGCGCAGAAAGGTGCCGAGCTCCCGGAATGTACTGGCACGTGGATCTGAAGCGCGCCACACGAGGCCAATTGTCCGACTTGCTTCCGGTTCGGAAAGGGGGCGGACGGTGATGAGGTTCTCAAAATCCATCCGGTTGCGCAGAGCAAGCTGGGGAATGAGCGAAAAGCCTTCGCCTGCACCAATCATGTGCCAGAGCATCTCCAGGCTTGTGGCCAGTCTGGTTTCGCGCTGTCTGGGAATGGTTGGGCAGATGGACAGCGCCTGATCGCGAAGACAATGACCGTCTTCCAGTAACAGAAGATCAGGTCGACCCAGCTGTTTCAGGGAGATCCTGTTCTTGCCAGCCAGTTCGTGCGTAACCGGAAAAACCCCCAGAAATGCCTCTTCGAAAAGAGGAAGGGCTTCCAGCGCCTCCGACGGAGCAGGCAGAGCCATCAGAGCCAGATCGAGTTCGTTGTTTCGCAGAGACTGGACCAGCGTATCCGTCGTTCCTTCTGTCAGGCGCAGATTCAGGTTCGGATAGGACTGCCGCAGATGGGGAAGAGTGCCGGGAATATAATATGGGCCAAGCGTCGGGATGACGCCCAGACGCAGAATGCCATCCAGCGGGCTGGTGCGCGTCCGTGCGACTTCCAGAAGATTCCGGGCTGCCGTCAAAACTTCACGGCCAAGCGCAATCAGGCGCTCTCCATCAGGTGTGGGGGCGACATGCCTGCGCGAGCGCTCGAACAGCGTAACGTCGAGAAGCTGCTCTAGCTTGCGGACCTGCTCTGAAAGGCCCGCCTGGCTCACACCACAGCGCTCTGCCGCGCGGGAGAAATTGCGCAGGTCATCCACTGCCACGACATATTCGATGTCCCGAAGGGACAGGCCGGAAAGGGGAACGTAACTCATGAATTATAGATAATACCGAACACCAAAATATGGAAGTGCGGTTTTTCCTATATTTGCATGAAAGCGTCATCGGCCTTGGCAAGACACATCTGCTGACGAAGCGTATAAGGTTTCAAAGAATTTCCACAGCAAGGATGAAGACTCCATGACACAACGCGCTGCTCTCGTGACCGGTGGTTCCCGTGGTATCGGGGCCGCAATCGCCCTTCGTCTGGCCACAGACGGATATGACGTTGCGATCTCTTATGCCAGCAACGAAAGGGCTGCTGCGGATATCGTCAGCAAGATTGAAGCCAAGGGCCGCAAGGCTGTTGCGATCAAGGCCAATGGCGGAACAGCGGAAGGTAACCGCGCTGTTGTCACGAAGGCCGTGGAAACATTTGGTCGGCTGGATGCACTCGTCTGTAACGCCGGGATTTATCCTTACGGGCCGATCGATCAGATGACTGTTGAGCAGATCGATCAGGTGCTGAACCTGAATGTTCGTGCCGTTATGATCGAGACGATGGAAGCTGTGAAACATCTGGGGCAGGGTGGCCGCCTGATTTACATCGGCTCTGCTTTTGGTGCTCGCGCACCTTTCCCGGGTATTTCCCTTTACTCCGCCACCAAGGCGGCTCTGGAAGGCTTTGCCCGCGGCGTAGCGCGTGATGTGGGGCCGAAAGGGATTACCGTCAATGTGGTCGAGCCAGGTCCGATTGATACGGATCTGAACCCGGCTGACGGCGAAGGCGCAGCCCTGATCAGCAGTTTCACCGCGACGAATTCCTACGGCAAGGTTGCTGATATTGCGGATTTCGTAGGCTTCCTTGCAAGCCCTGCGGCCTCTTACATTACGGGCGCGTCCCTCCCGGTAGATGGCGGTCTGACGGCCTGATCTAAATTAACGTGCGGTCTATCCTGTTTTCTCTCCTTGTTATCGGAGCGGATGCGCAACATTCTCCCTGCGAAAGTCGTGGGCAGGGGGATGCCGCGTAAACGCTAAAGGAAAACAGGATGACGTTCGGGCGCAGGTTCTTTCTGGCAAATACAATGCTGTTTTCAGCCAGTATCGCTTTGACTGGCCGTGCATCGGCTGCGGCAGCTTCAGATGGAGCGGGCGATGACATGACCCGCTTCATCCATGCAATGCCAAAGGCCGAGATGCATGTGCATATTGAAGGCACGCTTGAGCCGGAAATGAAGTTCCGTCTGGCCCAGCGCAATGGTGTGTCCCTGCCGTACAGCACGGTTGAAGACATGCGGGCCAGTTATAACTTCCACGACCTTCAGAGTTTCCTGAAGATTTTCTATGAGGGCAAAACCGTTCTGCTCAAGGAGCAGGATTTCTATGACCTTACATATGCCTATCTGACCAAAGCAGCCTCCCAGAATGTGCTGTATGCGGAGATATTCTTCGATCCGCAGATGCATACGGATCGTGGCATCCCATTCGCTACGGTTATGAATGGTCTCACGCGGGCGCAGGCTGATGGCCGCCGCAATCTGAAGATCGACTCCCAGCTTGTTCTTTGCTTCGAGCGGGAACTGACGGCTGAGTCTGCCATGAAGACGCTGGAGGCAGCGCTTCCGTACCGTCAGCATATTGTCGGCATTGGGTTGGACTCTGACGAGAAGAACAATCCGCCTGACAAATTCCGGGAGGTGTTTGCCCGCGCCCGTAAAGCCGGTTTCCACCTGACGATGCATTGTGACCTGAACCAGCTCGATACGCATGAACACATCCGGCAGGTGCTGGAAGACATTCAGGCAGACCGCATTGATCATGGCGGCAATATTCTGGAGCGTCCGGATCTGGTGGCTGTGGCAAAACGCCGAGGCACAGCGTTTACTGTTTGCCCGGTTGCCTGTGGCTGGCTGCGGGAAAATGGTGAAAACATCAATATCATTCGCGGCATGCTGGATCAGGGTCTGAAAGTTACGGTCGCGTCTGATGATCCTGCCTACATGAAGAGCAATTATGTGGCGGAGAGCCTTGTCGTGGCGCAGGGCGATGGCGCGTTGAGCAAAGACGATCTTCTGACGCTGGCGCGAAACAGTTTTGAGGCCGCCTGGATCAGTCCGGCGCAGCGCAAAATCTATCTGGGCAAGCTGGAAGCCTTTCGTCGTCAGTGGGCTGGAAGGACTGGTCAGTGGGGCTGATATGAAATAGGTAGTGGTGATGAGGGTTTGATCTCTGTTCGGTTTGACCGATCAATCATATTGACAGGAACTGTTTCCTGACCTTCTCATTTTGTGGGACATAGGTTCCGCAACCTAACACGAGCGACAAAGCAGGAGACCTTCTGATGGTTCGCATTAACTCCACACTGGCCCCGTTCTCGACCGATGCATTCCGCAACGGCGAATTCCTGACGGTCACGGATGCAGACGTCCGTGGCAAGTGGTCCGTCTTCTTCTTCTATCCGGCAGACTTCACGTTCGTTTGCCCGACGGAACTCGAAGATCTGGCTGACAATCAGGCCGCCTTCGACAAGCTGGGCGTTGAAATCTATTCCGTTTCCACGGACAAGCATTTCACGCACAAGGCCTGGCACGACACGTCCCCGGCTATTGGCAAGATCAAGTACACCATGCTGGGCGACCCGACGGGCGTAATCTCCCGCAACTTCGGTGTTCTGATCGAAGAAGCTGGTCTGGCTGATCGCGGCACGTTCCTGCTCGATCCGGAAGGCAAGGTTCAGTACATCGAAATCACGGCTGGTGGCGTTGGCCGCTCCGCGACGGAACTGCTGGAGAAGATCCAGGCCGCTCAGTATGTCGCCACGCATCCGGGTGAAGTCTGCCCGGCCAAGTGGAAGGAAGGCGGCGAAACGCTGAAGCCTTCTCTCGACCTCGTCGGCAAGATCTGATTTTGCCGGGTGAGGCGGGATCGCCTCACCATTCCCTGCCCCTTCATCGGGGCAGGGCTCTACAAGATTTCACCAATTTTAAATTGCTGGAGAAAACGATGCTTCAGGACGACCTGAAAACCCAGATGCGCGCCTATATGGAATATCTGCGCAGTGACGTCGTGCTGGAAGCTACCCTTGGCACCGACGAGCGCTCCGCCGAAGTGCGTGGATTGCTGGAAGACATGGCCAGCCTGTCCAACAAGGTGACGTTCTCCGATGCCGGAACTGCTTCCCGCCGCCCATCTTTCCTGATTCGCCGGGCCGGTTCGGTTGAAGCCGTGACATTCGCCGGCCTGCCGATGGGGCATGAGTTTACTTCGCTGGTCCTGGCGCTGCTTCAGGTCAGCGGTCATCCGCCCAAGATCGACGCTGATCTTGTCGAGCAGATCAAAGCGCTGGACGGGGATTTCCATTTCGAGACCTATTTCTCCCAGTCCTGCCAGAACTGCCCGGATGTGGTGCAGGCGCTGAACGCCATGAGCGTCCTGAATCCGAAAATCCATCACGTCGCGATTGATGGGGCGGATTTTCAGGAAGAAGTCGAACGCCTTGGCATTCGGTCTGTGCCGCAGGTCTATCTGAATGGGCAGCCATTTGCCTCTGGCCGCATGGAAGTCGCGGATATTCTGGCAAAGCTGGATGCGTCGTCTGTTGAGCGTACGGCTGCCAAGCTGAACGACTTTGCACCATTTGATGTTCTGGTACTGGGCGCGGGCCCGGCGGGTGCATCCGCAGCGATTTATGCTGCACGTAAAGGCTTGCGGACGGGCCTCGTTGCGGACCGTTTCGGTGGTCAGGTGATGGATACGGCTGGCATCGAGAACTTCATTTCCGTCAAGGAAACAGAAGGCCCACAGCTATCTGCTGCGCTTGAAGCCCATGTGCGCCAGTATGATGTGCAGATCATCGCGTCTCAGAAAGCAGCAAAACTTGTTCCGGCGGCTCAGATTGGTGGCTTGCATGAGATCGCTCTGGAAAGTGGGGCGAGCCTGCATTCCAAGACGGTTATTCTGGCAACTGGTGCACGGTGGCGGCAGCTAGGCGTTCCAGGTGAAGAGGAATATCGCACCAAGGGCGTGGCCTACTGCCCACATTGCGATGGCCCGTTCTACAAGGGACGCCCTGTTGTTGTGACGGGCGGTGGCAATAGCGGTGTAGAAGCTGCAATTGATCTGGCGAATATCGTCTCACACGTTACGCTTTTGCAGCGCGGTGCGCACCTGAAGGCGGATAAGGTGTTGCAGGACAAGTTGCTGAGCCTGCCCAATGTCACGGTTCTGATGAGTGCGCTCACCACGAAGATCGAGGGTGACGGCAAGGAAGTCACGGGCCTGACTTACAGCGACGCTGATGGCGGATTGCACCACATCAAGACAGACGGCGTATTCGTTCAGATCGGTCTGCTGCCAAATACGGACTGGTTGAAGGGGGCCCTGGATCTGAGCCCGTATGGTGAGATCGTGATCAACGATCATTGCGCAACATCAGTGCCGGGGATCTACGCTGCGGGTGATGCGACGACAGTGCCGTATAAGCAGATTGTCATTGCCATGGGTGAGGGCGCAAAGGCCTCCCTGTCTGCCTTTGACTACCTGATCCGCTTGCCCGTGCAGGCATAATTGGTGAGGCCTTGGGGAGAAGGAAAAGGATGTATATGGTTCGGGCCATGCATCCTTATCTGCTCCCCCTCCTTGCTTTCGCACTGACTGCCGCCGTTTTCACCATTACGCCGGGTCTAGATACCGCCATGACCCTCCGGACGGCCACGACGTCTGGCTGGAAAGCCGGGCTGGCAGCGGTTATGGGAATCTGTCTTGGGCTTGGCGTCTGGGGCCTGGGAGCGGCTTTTGGGCTGACTGCACTTTTGGCAGCGTCAGAGACGGCATTCACAGCCGTCAAATGGGCAGGTGCGCTTTATCTGGGATGGATAGGCATCAAGCTTCTTCTACATCCCCGATCATCCCTGTCGAAAGAAGAGGCTGAAGCAGCCGTTGAGCAGCCGACGAACCGTCCAGAGGCAGGACTGGCCTTTCGGCGCGGTTTGCTGAGCAATCTGCTGAACCCCAAGGTTGGCGTCTTTTACATGACGTTTATGCCGCAGTTCATTCCGCCCCATGTCAACGTGCGCGAATTTTCGCTTTTGCTAACCGCTATCCAGGCATTGCTGTCTTTTGCATGGCTTGGGCTGCTGGTCGCCTTGACCATTCCCCTTGGACGCTTTCTGTCCAGCCCGACTGTCGTACGGCGTATGGACCGCCTGACCGGCAGCGTTTTCTTACTGTTCAGCCTTAAGCTGGCACTTGCCCGTCGGGCTTGAGAGCAGACTCGATTTTTCAGCGCTTTTTGTGGCAGGCTCACAGCAGCAGGTCTTCTTGAATCTGGTATGCGAGGTCTGCTGATGAATGCTGTTCTGAAAGGAGCTCGATCATGAGTGCAAAATTTGAACTCTATACCGACACTGCTGGCGAATATCGTTTTCGCCTGAAAGCAGCTAACGGAGAGAATATTCTTGCCAGTGAAGGGTACAAGCAGAAAGCCAGTGCGGTGAATGGTATTGCTTCCGTTCAGAAGCACGCCCCTGACGACGCCCATTATGAGCGCAAGACTTCAGCGTCTGGAAAGCCATTCTTCAATCTGAAAGCTTCAAACGGACAGGTGATTGGCAGCAGTCAGGCGTACAGCAGCGAGAGTGCGCGGAATGCCGGAATTGAATCCGTTAAGAAAAATGCACCGTCAGCTGTGACGGTGGATGCTGTATAAGAAGATCTGTTAACCTGCCTCTGCATCGTTTTGGTAATATTGATGCAGGGGTATATAATAAAAACTATGCTATAAAGCTGATATTCTTAACAAAAGCCGTCAGTTGGCTCTGACTATTAACGCCTAATCTGACAAAAATGTCTTTGACCATCTGTCGGGCGGTTCCTTCGGTAATATTCATTTTCAAAGAAGAGTCCTTAATGGAATTCCCATTTGCGATCAGGCAGGCAATTTTTGATTGAGATGCTGTAAGGAAAAGGTTGCTCAGGATAGCTTCCGTTTCAGAATTGACTCTATGAATGGAGAAAATAACCATTCTGGTTTGTTCCATTTTGGATGAAACGTTTATTATTTTTGCAAAAAATATCTTATCTGTTTCGGTTTTTATTTTTATGGGATTGTGAATATCGCCGGATCCAGAGAGAAGGCGAGAAAATTTGCTGTTACCATCAGAACTTTTCACTTGGATTGTGTTGTTTTTTATAAAAATTCCATCGGATTCCATCCGGATTAGGTTGTTATTCGCATATACAATTTTATTTTCTGAATTAATCAGAGCAATTCCAAACGGCATTTCTTTAAAGGAATTCTCAAATATTTCATGAAAATTCTTGCTCTTGTTAAAGGAAATTCCGGTTCCAACTGCTTGAATAACGTGCGGAATTATTCGTGTCAGGTTTTGCTTGATGATTGCGCTTGATTGTATTGTTAATCCGTCTGGAGACTGTACTGACAGTAGGAACCTATTCCCATTTTCAGTTTTGAACATGGCATGATGTATTCTTCGAACACCAAATTCCCTTAAAAACTCCATGTAAAACGGTATTTTGTCGATTTGTTCGTCGGATAAGAAGCTGTCGTCAGCATACAGGAAGTCATTCTCTATTTTTTTTCTTGTATAGACAGACAGAGGTGATTTGTTTCGCCAGTTATTGTAATATAATTCTTCTGTTCTCGGATCTTTATTTGAACCAAAACGCCACTCAGACATATCTTCGTCTAATGGAATTAAAGATGCGCCGCCAAAACTGCTATCTGTGCAGTATTCTGCGATATTTACTAAGGCTTCATTCCATTCAGAACGGTCTTCAATAGTTTTGTAGATATTTTTTGTAATAAAAATATGATTTTCCATTTGATGGATTCTTTCTTTTGAAGCCGGAATCATCAGACAAAAATATTCAAAAAAAAGCAAACATCCACTACCATATGGGAGTGGTGGCCAAAATTCTCATGCTTCAAAAAAACAGGCGCGGTGAGTTGCAGATCTCATCTGGCTAGAGGCAGGAGAAAACAATGGTAGCGTCAGTAATTTTTACCCCAACAGGGGGTAGCCAGTCTGTCGTCAGTGCGCAGAATGGCACCATCACTATAGATAACTCTGGAACTATTGCTGGTGCAGCTTACTATGCTGCCTTCCCAATTCCAGATGCAAGTCAAGCTACGACAGGGTCTCTATTTATAAATAACAGTGCTGCTGTTACCGCTTCTACATGGAAAGTGGGAACCGCATCCGAAAGTGCAGCTGTCACAGTGAGTGAAGGGGGATCTCTATCTCTTGATAACTCAGTTTCGATCGCCAGCGGATCGAAGATAATTATTGGTAATGGCGGTACTGTAGTTCTTGGTGGTTATGCAACGACAACAACGGGACTTATCCAGTTTGATGAAGGTGGCGGTGGAACACTTGAAATTGCAGCAGGAACAACGCCAAGTATTATTAGCTATATAACGAATATTAAAGAAAATGACACAATTATTCTCAGCGGCTTGACGGCAGACGGCTATACGTATGAGAACGGCGTTTATACGCTGACCAATCAAGGCGTACCAATTTCCGGAACATCCTCATTCCAGCTCCCGGCAGCGAATGAAGGAACGACCTTCACGGTTTCGACGATCAACGGCAAAACTTATCTGAGAACACTGGTTGTCGTGTGCTTTTTGCGGGGATCAATGGTCCGTACTGCACAGGGAGAGGTCGCTGTTGAAGATATCTGCATTGGCGACGAAGTTACCGTTTACGATTGGCAGGCTCAGGCCGAAGTAAATCGTCCGGTCGTGTGGGTTGGAACCAAAAAGGCCTTTGTCTGCCCAGGACTGCCTGATGACAAAGCCGGTTATCCGGTTCGTGTTCTCAAGGATGCCATCTCAGATGGTGTTCCCTATGAAGACCTGTTGATCACTGCTGAGCATTGCCTATTCTTCGACGGTAAATTCGTACCTGTGCGGATGCTCGTAAACGGTCGTTCTATTTTTTACGACAAGAGCATCACGTCTTACGACTATTACCATGTAGAGACGGAGCAGCACTCTGTTATCACCGCGAATGGCGTTCTTACAGAGAGCTATTTGGACACAGGTAATCGTCGCTCGTTTGCTCAAAGCGGCAATGTCGTCGCCTTGGGTAGCCGTGCTAAAACATGGGCTGAAGACGGTAATGCGCCGCTGGATGTCAGGCGCGAATTTGTGGAGCCGCTATTCCACCAGTTTGATGCGCGTGCCAGCAAGGTCTGCTCAGAGACGGTTTCCGGAGATGCACCTCTTACGGAAGATGCGGATCTTCACCTGGTGACGGACACCGGCACGGTTATTCGCAAGACCCGTGAAGCCAATGACCGTGTCATGTTCATGATCCCTGCCAACGTCAAAAGCGTGCGGATTGTGTCCAGAACCAGCCGCCCGAGTGACGTTATCGGCCCGTTTGTAGACGACCGACGCAACCTCGGCGTTCTGATTGGTGATATCACTCTGTTTGAAGAGAGCCGTACCCACCGGATTACAGCTCATCTGACGACTGAGACTCTGGAAGGCTGGAGCAATCCGGAGAAGGGTAACATGCGCTGGACAGCCGGTCGTGGCCTTCTGCCGCTTGGCAGCCGTCCTTCCAATAGCATTGCCATTCTTGCTCTGCAGATCAAAGCTGGCGGACCATACAAGCTGGCCGCTCAGAACGACGCAGGCCTGTCTCTTACAGCCTGAGACACGGTATTTTCCTGCTTTGGCTCTGTCCCCTTGTCGGGGGCAGAGCCTTTTTTGTTCAGGCCGCAGCCATACCGCGCAGGACGTAAGGCAGGATGCCGCCATGGCGATAGTAATCTGCCTCGTCCACCGTATCGATGCGACACAGGAGGGAAACGTTTTCCTGTGTGCCATCGCGACGGGTGATGGTCATAACCAATGTTTTGCGAGGGGTCAGATCACTGATGCCCGCAATATTGATGGTTTCAGTCCCATCCAGATTCAGTGTCTTGCGCGTCGTTCCAGGTTCGAACGTCAGTGGCAGAACGCCCATCCCCACAAGGTTTGAACGATGAATGCGCTCAAAGCTCTCGGCGATGACGGCTTTGACACCCAGGAGACGCGTACCTTTCGCGGCCCAGTCGCGGGACGAGCCCATGCCGTATTCCTTGCCGCCAAACACGACAAGCGGTGTTCCTTCGTCAGCGTAGCGCGTGGCCGCATCATAGATGGACATGAGTGTCCCATCCGGCTGATGACGTGTCATGCCACCTTCGGTACCCGGCGCCATTTCATTGCGGATACGGATATTGGCGAAGGTGCCGCGGACCATCACGCGGTCATTGCCACGGCGTGACCCATAGGAGTTAAAGTCTTTAACCGCGACCTGATGTTCCTGAAGGTATTCGCCTGCAGGGGAGGACGTCGCGATCGAACCGGCAGGCGAGATGTGATCGGTGGTGATGTTGTCACCAAGCAGCGCCAGAACGCGGGCGCCTGAAATGTCACTCGTTGTCTGTGGGTCAGCTGTCAGGCCAGAAAAATATGGCGGATCCTGCACATACGTGGAGCCAGGCTGCCATTTGAATGTGGCTGAATCACTGGCTGTTCCAAGCGCCTGCCATTCCGGCGTGCCTTCCGTGATGCGACCATACCGCTCAACGAAGGCATCTCGAGTAACCGCGGACCCAACCAGTTCTGCAACATCATGGTTGGAGGGCCAGAGATCCTTGAGATAGACGGCCTTACCGTCCGGCGTGTGGCCCAGAACGGCTGTCGTAATGTCCTGACGCATCGTCCCGAGCAGCGCGTAAGCAACCACGAGTGGCGGGCTTGCAAGGTAGTTTGCGCGAACGTTGGGTGAAATACGGCCTTCAAAGTTCCGATTGCCGGACAGGACGGATGTTGCCACGAGGTTATATCCCTCAATGGCATCAACTATCGGCGGGGCCAACGGGCCTGAGTTTCCGATGCAGGTCGTGCAGCCATACCCAACGGTTTCAAAGCCCAAGGCATCCAGATCTGCCGTTAGGCCTGCACGATCCAGATAATCGGTCACAACCTGCGACCCTGGCGCGAGCGAGGTCTTGACCCATGGCTTGGGCTTGAGGCCGAGCGCACGTGCCTTACGGGCAACCAGTCCTGCGGCAATCAGAACGGCTGGATTGGACGTGTTGGTGCAGGACGTAATGGCTGCAATGACAACCGAGCCATGCTCCAGCGCGTAATCCGTTCCAGCGACCGAGGCGGTGACGATGGTATTTTCCGGTTTGACGCCGAGTGTCTCCGTCAGGGCCTGTTCAAAAGCTTCAGAGGCAGAGCGCAGTTCTACACGGTCTTGTGGGCGCTTTGGTCCTGCGAGGGACGGCGTAACGGTGCTGAGATCCAGTGAGAGCGTAGAGGAAAAGACCGGTTCTGGCGTGGACGCATCACGGAACATGCCCTGCGCCCGCAGATAGGCCTCGACAAGCGCAATACGGTGTTCGTCACGGCCGGTCTGCCGCAGATAATCCAGTGCCAGCGCATCAACCGGGAAGAAGCCGCAGGTTGCGCCGTATTCCGGAGCCATGTTGGCAATGGTGGCGCGGTCTGCAACCGGCAGATGATCCAGCGCAGGACCATAGAACTCGACAAATTTCCCGACAACGCCTTTGGCGCGCAGCATCTGCGTGATGGTCAGGACAAGATCTGTGGCCGTCGTGCCTTCCGGGAGTTTGCCGTCCAGACGGAAGCCGACGACATCCGGAATGAGCATGGAAATTGGCTGGCCGAGCATTGCGGCTTCAGCTTCAATACCGCCCACGCCCCAGCCCAGAACACCCAGTCCATTGACCATGGTGGTGTGGGAATCCGTGCCATACAGCGTGTCCGGATAGGCGTAGGTCACGCCATCAATCGTGCTGGTCCAGACGACCTGGGACAGGTATTCCAGATTAACCTGATGACAGATGCCCGCACCCGGCGGCACAACGCGGAACTGGTCGAATGCCTGCTGGCCCCAGCGGAGGAACGCATAACGTTCGCCATTCCGCTCGAATTCCAGCGAGACGTTCTGCTGAAGGGCATCTGCGCGGCCTGCCACGTCGACCATGACGGAATGGTCGATCACAAGATCAACTGGCACAAGCGGATTGACCTTCCGTGGATCGCCGTTGAGCGCCAGAATGCCATCGCGCATGGCGGCCAGATCGACGACAGCTGGAACGCCTGTGAAATCCTGCATCAGAATGCGGGATGGCTTGAACGGCACTTCCTGCGTTGAACCCGCGTATTGCAGCCAGTCTGCGATGGCCTGTGCATCTTCAGCTTTGTAGCTCGTGCCGTCCGTGAAACGCAGGACGTTTTCGAGCAGAACCTTGAGGCTGACGGGAAGGCGGGAAATATCCCCGATCTTCTCCGCTGCGACAGGAAGAGAGAAATAGCGATAGGTCTGTCCGTCAACGGACAGGTCGCGCTGGCTGCCCAGAAGATCGCGTCCAACCTGTTTCATGATGTGTGTTCCCTGCTGGTCGTGTCGTCTGGTTTAGTGAATAGCGCGCAGGAGGGCCTGCGTGACGTCTTCTGTTGTAGCTGTGCCGCCAAGATCGCGGGTGCGGATATTGTCTGTCGTCAGGATCTGCTTCATGCCGGCATCAAGACGGGCGGACAGGTCCTGACGTCCTACATGGGCCAGCATCATGCTGGCTGCCATCATAAGTGCGAGCGGATTAGCGATGCCCTGACCTGCAATGTCAGGTGCTGATCCATGAACGGCTTCAAAAACAGCCATTTTCTCGCCAATGTTCGCGCCTGGCGCCATACCCAGGCCGCCAACAAGCCCCGCAGCCAGATCAGACAGGATATCGCCAAAAAGGTTGGTCGTGACGAGGACGTCGTAATTCTCCGGCTTGATGACAAGCTCCATCGCGCAGGCATCGACAATGCGCTCTTCAAGCTCCACGCGGCCTTCATATTCTGCGGCTACGCGGCGGCCTTCATGCAAAAAGATGCCGCTCAGGATCTTGAGGATATTGGCCTTGTGAACCAGCGTAACCTTCTTGCGGCCGTTCTTCACAGCGTACTCGAATGCAAACCTTACGATTCGGTTACATTCCGCTCTCGTGTTGAACCCGGCACCGTATGCCACAGCTTCCGGATCGTCCCCAACACGCATGTAGTGTTCCATGGCGGCGTACAGGCCTTCGACGTTTTCCCGGATCACGACCAGATCGACGTTCTCATAACGACCACCCGGCACGATTGTCTGCGTCGGACGAACATTCGCATACAGATCAAATTGCTGACGGAGTGTCACATTGATAGAGCGGAAGCCTTTGCCAACAGGCGTTGTCAACGGGCCTTTAAGCACCAGGCCCGTACGGGCGATGCTTTCCAGCGTCGCATCAGGCAGGGCGCTTCCCTGGCTCTCCAGAGCGCCCATGCCTGCGCTCTGATGGTCCCAGACAAAAGGCGCTCCCAGAGCATCAAGCACTGTTGTCACAGACGCCATGATTTCTGGTCCGATACCATCACCGGCGAGAAGGGTAGCGGGGATCTTGTCGGTCATGGGGGCGTCCTGTCTGTCCGTATGTGAGAAGGCGTGCGGACTTTAGAGAGGAAAACTGTTAGATCCAATATTTCCATACAGGTTTCATCATACCTTAAAGGTATCGCATGGTTGAGCTCCGTCATTTCCGCGCCGTTGTTGCCATCGCGGAGGAAGGCACCCTGACACGAGCCGCAGAACGGCTGGGGATTCAGCAGCCCCCTCTCACGCGCATGTTGCGCTCCTGTGAAGAAACCATGGGTGTTCAACTTTTCGAGCGTCATGCCAAAGGGATGCGCCTGACGGCTGCCGGACGCAGTATGCTCAAGGGGGCCTATGACATTCTCGACCGTGTGGACGAGACGGTTGAAGATGTCCGTCGTGTCGTGCGGGGCGAGAGCGGGGAGCTATCGGTCGGCTTCACCAACTCAGCAATGTGCCACCCAAGTTTGCCAGCCGTTTTGGGGTATTTTCGCGAAAGCTGGCCGGATGTAACGCTTGGCCTGACGGAGGGGAATTCCAGTCAGTTGCTCGGCGCCTTGCGAGACGATCTGGTGGACGTCGCGTTTGTCCGGGCGTCCATCCCGGATGTTTCGGACGTTATGGTGGAGTTAATTCTGGAAGAGCCCATGGTTGTGGCTGTGCCCAAGGCCCATCCTCTTGCGGTCAATCCTCCGCCCGAGGGGCTCAGGCTGGCTGATCTGGAAAATGAAGACTTCATTCTTTATCAAAGCCAGTACAACAACGGTCTGTACAAGACGATCGTGGATGCCTGCCTCGGGGCAGGTTTTATGCCCAATATCCGCCAGAAAGGGCCGCAACTTATGGCGGCCCTCAGTCTTGTGGCTGGAGGGCTGGGGATTTCCGTGGTCCCGCATTCCATGCAGCAGCACCATGCGGGGCAGATTACTTATATTCCGCTTTCGTCCCGCACGGCGCTGACTGCACCGGTTTATCTTGTATTCAGGTCTGTCCGTATGACAGGCGCCAAACTGTACTTCATCCATCAAGCTCGGCAGATGCGTACCCGCCAATTCGGGACAGGAAAGGCGGCTTCCTAGCCGAGCGCCTGTGTCTCCCGGATCAGCGAGTGAATAAACGCCAGCTTTTCCCGCACCCCGGACGTAAGCACGAAGGGATAAAAGTCTGAGAGGCCCATGGAGCGGTTAAGGCTGTTGACTGCTGATGTCAGGGGGACCCAGGCCTCCATGATTTCGTCAAATGTGGACGTCAGATACGGGTCGTTTCCGGGGCCATTGGTTGAGAGGGGTGATGCATCCGGCAGAACAGGATGAATGGTCACGCCATAGGCCCATGCGGTCTCCAGAGTGGAAACGATATGGAGGTAATGGGCCCATGTTTCTGCAAAATCTTCCCAAGGATGGGACGTCGCATACATGCTGACATGTCGCTCCCGCCAGTCTTCCGGCGGTGGGTTGCTGTAATGATTTTGCAGGGCCTCCTGATAGTCCTGCTGGTCATCGCCGAACACTGCGCGGCAACTCTCCAGGCGCCCTGCATCCCGGACCAGAACATTCCAGTAATAGTGTCCAATCTCGTGCCGGAAATGGCCGAGAAGCGTGCGGTAATACTCGCCCATCTCCACCCGCATCCGCTCGCGTTCGGCGTCATCCGCTTCACGGATGGCTAAAGTAATCAGGCCGTTGTTATGGCCGGTCATAATGGGGGCAGAGCCGTCTGCGGCGTCATCCAGGAAATCAAATGCTAAGCCGTTATGAGGGTCTTCCCAACGGCTCCGGATTGGAAGCTTGAGGCGAAGCAGTGTGTAAAACAGCCGGTGCTTGGCGACTTCTATCTTCCGCCAGCGTTCGAGATTTTTCGGATTATCGAGATTGGGAATTGTCCGGTTGAAGCGGCAGGCAAAGCAGATGGCGGGCCTGCCGGATCTGTCTGGTGTCGTCAGCCAATTGCAGGCGTCATAGGCATGGTTCGCACAGTAGACGAGCTCTGCATGCTGGACCTGTTCTTCCACGGGGTGCCAGCGGCCCGTTCCAGTCGGTTCCAGCGCGGTCAGCGTTGCCAAACCGGGAAGATAGCCCACGGGGTGATGGCAGGATTCACACGCAATATTTTCGAAATACAGAGCCTGCTGGCAGCACTGACATGAGAAAAGCTTCACTGTTTCGGCACCTTATTGCAGCTCTTGCGAAGCATGATGTCAGGTATTGGTCTCTCTGTGCAAATGTTGTGCTTCCATCAAGACATCAAACCGCGCCTGACAGTGATCCAGAAGCCCTGAAACAGGCGCAGCCTCTTCTGGTGTCGCCGAAACAGCGAGGGGAATATGGTTCTGGGCTGTGACCAGACCCGAAGTCGTGTCGAATCCGAACCATCCTGATTCCGGCACCCAGATTTCAGCCCAAGCGTGCAAGTCACAGGTCAAAGTCTGGCTGCCTGTGTCCAATGGCTTTGGCTGAATCAGGTATCCGGAGACAAACCGAGCTGCGAAGCCTAACCTGCGCGCGAAAGCAATCATTAACCATGCACTATCCCGGCAGGAACCCGTCAGGCGGGACAGGGTCTCAGCTGGCGCCCAGGTGCCGGGCTCCATACGGGTTTTATAGTGCAGAGATTGTGCCAGTCTGCGATTGAGCCAGATCAGGCGAGCCAGATCTGTTTCTCCCGCTGAAAGGAATTGACCGTCAAGAAAGCCGTCCAGCAGGTCTGGATCAGACGTAGCCACTCTGTAGGCGGGATTGTCCGGTGTCTGTGAAAGTGGCTGACCGCCCTTCTGAAAGGGGTCATAGGGCGTGATATCCACAGTCATACGGACTTCGATATCAAAATGGGAGACCTGCTCGGCAAAGATGGCTTCGGCAACCGTATTTTCGTGGGCGTCCAGTCGCCACGCGATCTGACCTTCACCCGGACCGACGTTCAGGGCATAGGTCAGGATGGGGCTGCGTGCGTTAACGGGTGGGCGCAGCCGAATGGTCTGAGGGCCCAGAAAGACGGGACGGTCATAGCGATAGGACGTGTGGTGGCGAAGTGTCACGAGCGTGTTCATTGTGGCAGATTTCCGCGATCCACTCTCATGACCTGATGTTCCCTGCTCCCCTGATGTCCCGCTAGCTCGGGATTATCCTTCCTTTATCGTAACAGGAAGAACGGCAACGGCAACTCTCTTGATATATTCTGGGAAAAACAAAACTGCTCGCTGCTTTTATTGCTTGGCAAACAGAAGGGAGTTGATAGGTTAATAAATAATCGTAATGATCCGGCCGGGTATGGTTCATACAGCTGTCGGGTAAGGAAACGGGGCAAACAGATGAGGTTCAACGTCTTGCAATCCCAGGTCCAGGAAGCCGGCATTTTCTCCTCTTATCTCAAGCCCGCATTTTTCTGTGAACTGATGAACCGGGGAGAGGCGTTACCTGAGGCCCTGCAACTGGTTCAGGAAAGGCTGTCCCAGTTCGACATCAAGGAACTCCGCCACCGTACATCCAATGCGGAAACGCAGTTGTACCGCCTTGGTATCACCTTCACGGTTTACTCTGACCGGGAGGCCATTGACCGGGTTTTACCTTTTGATGTGATCCCCCGCGTTCTGACAGCCGACGAATGGGCATTTATCGAAAAAGGCGTGCAACAGCGCGTCAAGGCGATCAATCTTTTCCTGTGGGATATCTATCATGATCGCAAGATCCTGAAGGATGGTATCATTCCCGCGGATCTGGTTCTGAAAAATGCCAATTACTGTCAGGCTATGGTCGGGGTTGATGTTCCGGGTGGCGTGTATGTCCATATTAATGGAACGGATCTGATCCGCGATCGCAGCGGTCAGTTCCTCGTTCTGGAAGACAACGCCAGAACCCCGTCAGGCGTGTCATACGTCATTGAAAACCGGCACATGATGCTGCGGTTGATGCCGGATCTGGCATCAGGGATGCCTCTTCGTTCGGTAGAGGATTATGGGCTGCGTCTGCATCGGGCGCTTTGCGATGTCGCACCGGAAGGCGTAACCAACCCGCAGGTCGTTCTTTTGTCTCCCGGGATCTATAATTCAGCGTATTTCGAGCATGTCTTTCTGGCACGCGAGATGGGTGTTCCTCTTGTTGAGGGACGCGATCTCCTCGTTGAAAATAATCACGTTTACATGCGAACTGTCGCTGGGCTCCGACCGGTGCATTCGATCTACAGACGCATTGATGACGCTTTCCTGGACCCGCTGGCTTTCAATCCGGAAAGTCTTCTCGGCGTTCCCGGACTGGTAGAAGCCTACCGTCAAGGCAACGTGACGATTGCCAACGCTCTCGGGACCGGCGTTGCGGATGACAAGGCCGTGTACGCGTATATGCCGCGGATTATTCGGTACTATCTGGAAGAAGAACCCATTCTGGGAAGTGTTGAAACGCACATCTGCGCTGAGCCAGAAGGGCTCGCCTTTACTTTGGCCAATCTGGAGAAGCTTGTCGTCAAACCTGTCGGAGAGTCCGGAGGCTATGGGCTTCTGATAGGGCCACACGCAACGGAGAGCGAACTCGAGGAATTCAGGCGCCGACTGACGGAAAACCCTTCCAATTACATCAGCCAGCCCGTGATCGATCTTTCGGTGACGCCAACCCTGTGTGACGCAGGCGTAGAGGCACGCCATGTTGACCTGCGTCCCTTCGCATTAACCGGAAAAACGACATGGGTGCTGCCAGGGGGCTTGTCGCGTGTGGCTCTCCGCAAAGGATCTCTGGTTGTTAATTCCTCCCAGGGCGGAGGATCGAAGGATACATGGGTGATGTCCGTATGACACAGCTTTCCCCAACGGCATCAGGCATGCTTCCGGGCCTGAATACCCTTCTGTCCCGGTATGCCGAGAGCATGATGTGGCTGGCGCGCTACATGGAGCGGATTGAAAATCTGGCGCGTCTGATTGAGGTGACCGAGGCGTTCGTACGAGGCCCGGACGGACGGACGTCCTGGGATACAATCGTTCAGATCAATTCAGACGAAGAGCGGTTCAGCGCTCTTTATCCAGCGGCTACCGAGCAGGACTATCTACAGTTTTACATTACGGATGTTGCAAATTCGAGTTCCATCAAGGCGATGGCCAACTCTGTTCGTGAAAATGCCCGTTCGGTTCGCCCACTGATTTCCACAGAAATGTGGATGCAATTGAACGTCTTCACACGCTGGGTCCTTGATCTTCAGGCGTCCGATATCCGCAGGACTGGCCTTTCTGCGTTGTGTAATCGCATCAAGCAGGACTGCCAGACCCATACCGGCGTAACCGAAGGCACATTATATCGCGATCAAGCATGGCTCTTCTACCTTCTAGGGCGGCATATGGAGCGGGGTGACCAGATCACCCGTCTCATAGATACGCGATATCATACGCTGCTTCCCCAGGAAGAAGTCGGCTCTGAAATCGATACGACACAATGGGCGTCTGTTCTGCGGTCTGCGGCTGCATACCACGCATTTCGACGCTTGCAGCCGGTCACGACAACACCGGCAAATGTGGTTGGATTTCTACTGAAGAACGAAGGGTTTCCCCGGTCTCTTGCCTTGAATTTACGGCAGACTGATAGCGTTCTGGGCGCATTGTCCACGCACTACAATCTGCGCAAGCAATGCTATGCCGTACAGGAACGTCTGGCCGACCTACGCGCAAGTCTCGAAGATCAAACGGCAGAAGAGATCATTATTCGTGGGCTGCATGAATATATGCACTGGATTCAGGGGCAGATAGAAACAATCCAGACCGAACTGATGACGGCTTACTGGCCCTCCGCAGCTACGCAGGACCTGTCAGATGCCAGTGTCGCGCAATAGAACAGGAAGGATTTGGCCCTCAAAATGGGATGAGAAATAAAAATTATTATTAGGGAGAGGTATAAAGATAAAATGAATTATTTATTCAGATCCATGTTATGAATAAAAAAATCTACCACCTCAGAAACTAGTTTCTTTGAATCTTGCCGCCAGTAAACTCCTACATTAAGGGTGATATCGGATAGATCCTCAACATTTTTATTTTCGTCAAATTTGTAGTTTACTGATTTCAGGTAAGAAATTGTAGACATTCCAATGATGTTAGGAGTGTCTATAAGGCTCGATGCGCCAATTATTGAATTTAATTCGATAAGATTTTTTGGGGTTTTTAATCCATTATATTCAAGGATAGAATCGAATCTATCACGCATAGCTGTGCCACGAATGGGTAGAACCCATACTCGTGGTTGAAAACTATCCCAATTTCTGACTATCTCTTGCATAGAATAAATACGATCTTTGTCAAGAATAACGCATTTATCTTGGATAAGATATTTGTAGTTAATTCTTTCATCTATTATATCATTATAAGCGCTGGCAAAAATTATGTCTGTTCTTCCCTTCAAAAGTGAAGAAAATAGGTGCTCTCTTGAGCCATAATTAACTGTAAAATTTACATTTTTAGTAGAAATTATAGACAATATACATTTCATCATTTCAGAAATAATAGAATTAGACTGGAATGATATATTAACATAATTTTTTTCATTATATATATTGTCTATATCGATAATCATCCTATCTATTTCTTTTTCAATTAAAATACTTGATTCTACGACGCGTTTAGCAATTTCATTAGGAATGAGCCCATGGATGGTTCTCGAAAATAGCGTCTTCCCGATAATTTTTTCAAATTCTATACACGTTTTAGATATTGCGGCTGGTGTTAAAGACATTACTTCAGAAGTTTTTTTGAGATTTTGTATTTTATAAATGTGTTTTATTACGTTTAAATGACGAATTTTTATGTTTGATTTTCTGTTCATCTAAATTGTTCCCCAAGATTTAGAAAGTATTGAGTAAATTTTTTATTTTTTTGAATTTCTTATTCGTCATTATAAGAATAATTCACCTTTTTTCTGGGGGAATTTTTTTGTTTCGTGGATAAGGATCAATAGCATTTCTTAAAAATGTGGATATCAACTTTTTTTTGACACGAATAAGATTATCTATTTTTTTAAGTTTATAAATAATTTTTCTAAATTTTTAAGATAAAATATGATACAATTATCATTCATTTTTAAATAAATGATAATTAATACTTATAATTAATCAGAAAATAATGAATTATTATTTTAATAATTACATAATAAATGATTCTTGACTGATGTTTTTATTTTGGGGACTCAAGGTGCTTACGGAAAGATGCTTTTTGTATGGGCTGAACAAGCCGTGTTCCGTGCTTCTCAAAGATTTCCTTAATTTTATGAATGATGTCCATTAGGGCGTTGATTTCGGGACCAATCTTCTCAAGCGCGCTGGAAACCCGCTGATGGTCTTCCATTCGTGCCAGAAGGTGTTCAGCATTCATGGTTTTATAGCGAGCCTTCAGAGCCTGAATCTCACTGTCGTAGGTCTGGACAATGGATTGGAACAGGTCCTGCTGGACAGGATGCAGGTCAGATGTGGCCAGAGCCTCCTGAAAGGTCTTAACCGCCTTGTTGAGCGGGGATGTTTCTTCCGATGAAGACATGGCCAGACTGATGCACTCGAAAAGCTGAGAGGTCAGTCCATACATGGCACAGGCACGGGTTCTGGCAAGATTTCTGTCGAGTGTTTCCAGGGAGTGCCAGATTTCCCGTTTCCCCAGAGCAGGCCGAAAACGAACGGGAATCCCGCGTCTGAAATGGAAACCGGATTGCAGACGAATCAGCACAACAGGGCTCGTTTTGTAGAAGCCCTTTGTAGAAGAATGGGGGCTTCGGGTTGCTGAAAACCCTAAAATCCGTTTATTTTCAATAACTTAGATGTGGTGCGAGCTGCGGGACTCGAACCCGCACGCCCTTACGGACTCGAGATTTTAAGTCTCGTGCGTCTACCATTCCGCCAAGCTCGCACACGCCTCATGCTGCTCGCAGCAGGGCGGTCCCGTTTTGGCTCAGCCAGCGCTCTGCTGCAAGACGTCCTGTGTGTCCATTTGTGCAAAATCTGTCAACTAAGCCCCAAAAAGCAGCGCTGTGGTCAAAATGTTGAAGATGAGCGAGTTCATGGATCACGACGTAATCTCGAATTTCCGGCGGCGTCATGACCAGTCGCCAGCTCAACATGATGCGTCCTTTTCGGGTGCAGCTGCCCCAGCGAGACCGGACTTCCCGCAAATCGACACGGGACGGCACAAGCCCCATTCTTCTACTGTGCAGTGCAACAGCCGTTGAAAGGCGCTCTTTGGCTAGGCTGTGAAGAAAATCCTTTACGCGACGTTCGGTATGAGCCGCATCTCCGCTGACATGAAGGCCATCTGAATCCAGCCATGTGCCACGACGGGCATCTGGCTCGTGCAGAATGGGAACCGGTGATCCTTCGATCATGACTTCGTGGCCGTTAGCCAGTACGCGTTTTTCAGGCAGAGCAGCCAGAGAGGATGTAATCCAGTCCATATGCTGATGGACGAACGCAAGACCCTGCCGCTGGCTGATGCGCTCCGGCATTGTAACAACAACACTGCCGTCTTGCGCATCAATGCGGAGGGTCATGCGGCGTGCACGAGGCGAACGTCTCCATACGAGAGGGACGGTCGGCGGAAGCATGGGGTTAGCCGGAGCGCTTTCTGGAAATGCAGGCCGGTGCATTCGCAGGCCACTCACCGGGCCATGCGGTAATGTAATTCTCCAATGGGCCCGCGCGGCGCTCACTTACGCAGCGCCCACCTGCTGAAGCACCGGCAAGCAGAACGCTGTCCTGCGTCCCGGAGCGCAGAGGGTGCCATTCCGGGAGATCGAACCCGTCTCGCAGCAATCGATAAGCGCAGCTTGGTGGAAGCCAGTCGATCTCAGCCAAGAGTTCAGGCGTTAGAGTAACGCAGTCCGGCACCTTGCGATGGCGCTTCGGATAATCTGTGCAACGGCACGTCTGTGTGTCCAGAAGCCGGCAGGCAACGGTCGTGTAAACGATCTCGTCTGTATCTTCGTCGCGGAGCTTGTTCAGGCAGCAACGCCCACATCCGTCACAAAGGGATTCCCATTGCTCGGACGTCATCTGATCTAGCGGCGTAGTTTGCCAGAAAGGAGAAACTGAAGTCATGGCCGATCAAGTATCA
Source organism: Gluconobacter sp. P1D12_c (assembly GCF_018812105.1). Taxonomy (NCBI): domain Bacteria; kingdom Pseudomonadati; phylum Pseudomonadota; class Alphaproteobacteria; order Acetobacterales; family Acetobacteraceae; genus Gluconobacter; species Gluconobacter sp. P1D12_c. Next base: position 73,393 of record NZ_JACSIQ010000011.1, on the reverse strand, counting down.
CACAGCCGAGGCATAACAGAACCGCTATTGTCAGGGAAAGCAGGGCGGCGGGCAAAAGCAGGGGAAGCCATATTAATTTCAGGCGTGTCGTCAGATCTGCGCCCAGGCCGATTGCTGCGCGCGTTGTTCCGATGGGCAGCCCAAGTAACGTGGCTCCGAACGGCATCATGACAGCTGGGGAAATCAGAACACCCTGAAGGATGTCATAATGTCGGCCGACAACGCTCAGTCCAGCGTGATGAAGTTCAGGAAGCGCAAAAGCGAGAGCTGGGCCGGGCAGTAAAACCAGCAAACCAAGAAGGCGTACGTGTTTGGCTGGCAGAAGACGCATCAGCAGCGTGATGACACCACAGCCAATGAGCAGGCCAAGTATAATGGCGGGCAAGTGAAGCCGCATGGAAATGGCCATCATGGCTTGCTGCTGCCATACCAGTCCTGAAACCGCTGCTCCAGCTGATCACCGTATTTCGTCCAGAACGCGTCATTGACGGACAAAGCTGTTCCTCGCGGATCAAGGACGCTTTCAGGCATGTCGTTCAGATGTGGAGACTGAGTGTGTAGTTGGGTCAGGGTTTTCTGTGCTGTCGTTGTCGGGTTGTTAGCCGGGATTGCCCAATAGAGTGCCGTGCTGAGAGTTTGCTCTGGCTGCGCGACAAAAAGAGAAGCCGCTGGTCCCGCTTTGACTTTCATGCTGACGCTGGAAATTTCCGTCATGGGGGCGCTGGTCATGAGCGCACTGCTTTGCTCCATAATCCGGGCGGCATCATCGGGTGTTTTCCACCACACAATATAGGGTCGCAGCAGATCCAGCTTGTGGAACGCACGACTAACACCCGCGGGTGTGGACAGCGCAGTATAAATGTCACGCGCGTCTATGCCGTCTGCAAGTAGGGCAATTTCCAGCGTTGTACGTGCGCCCAGATAAAGACCGCGGCGTCCTGGATGACGTGCAACGTCCCAGAAGTCTTTCCAGTCAGGGGCGGCAGGTAGTCGTGAACGATCCCATGCGAGTGCCATGATTGTCTGGCCTCCGGGCAGGCCACATCCCAAAGTACCGTCCAGCGGGTGAACCCAACCTTTCTGACAGGCATCTGCAAGCTGGCTGCCGTTTAACAGGATAGCAGCCCAACTAGGGTTCGATGAATGAACGCCCGCGTCCAGGGTGCTGTATTGGCCGTCCCATTCAACCTGCTTCAGCGACTTGTCGCTTGTGATCAGGGCATTCGCAGTCACCGCACCTTCAGGAATGGCCCAGCCGGGGGCGGGAGGAGCAGGTTTGGCTGCACGATGATGTTTTGTGGAGCGGTGTGTAACCGCTCGTTTATGCGCGTGCGCCGAGGCTTCGGATGGCGAGAACACAGAAGCGACACTTTGGCCGACATGGGAGAAGAAATCCCCGATGTCATCGGAAGGGCGGGTGCTGCTTGCGGATGTGGCGTGCGCGTGCATGTTGGCAGGCAGAACCTGTATCGCAAGCAGGCCCACCAGAAATGCTGCAGGACGCATGATACGACCGAGACCCGCCCGGCATCGTGCCGGGAGCGTATGTCGCAGAAAGAAAGCGGGCCGGGTCAGAATGGTGTCCTCAATCAGCATGAAGAAGTCAGGCGCCGATGCCTGACCGAATGCGGCGGCACTTTAATACAGGTCGGCACGAAGCGGAAAGGCCGTTGCATGGCCGGCTGGCCAGGCGAGCTGAACGGCGGCTCCGGCTCGTGGCAGCTTCTGGGCCTGAAGGGGCGGGCGCCGGAGCTCAATCTCGGTACCATCCGGGCAGCGCACCCGCATTCTGATATGATCGCCAAGATGAACGCTGTCCGTCAGTGTCCCACGAACAGGTGGCGCTTCCTCATCATCAAGACCAAGAGACTGGCTGCCGAAAAAGGGCGAGATCCGATCCGGGCGAACGCACACCAGACAGGCGTGCCCTTCTTGAAGCGTATCGTCGGATGCGAGAGCTTCCACAATGCCGCCGCAGGCAAGTTGAACGCGCGCGACGTCATCCGCAATATCCAGAACCTGGCCGGTCAAGGCATTGGCTTCACCAAAGAGTGTCGCCACTCCAACGTCTGATGGGCGATCATACAGTTCAGCCGCTGTTCCGCACTGAAGCAACGCCTCTTCATTAAAGAGGGCGATCTGCCCTCCTGCGCGCAGTGCGTCTTCCTTGCGCGTGACGCTTTGCAAAACGCTGAGATTTCGCGCGCGCGACAGTTTCGACAGCAGAGACGCGATGCGTCGACCAGCGTGGATGTCCAGACCACCGTATGGGTTGTCGAGCAACAGAATGGTTGGGGCGGTTACGAGTGCGCGGGCCAGCATTGCGCGGAAGGTCTGCTCTGGATTGAGGTCCTGCGGAGAAAGATTTCCCAGTCCATCCAGTCCCAGAAGAGACATCATGCGGCCTGCACCAGCATCGGCTTCTGCGCGGCTTTGTCCTTGGGCGCGCAGTGCAAAAACGATGTTACTGCGCGTATCGAGGTGAGGAAACAGCGGATCTCGGGTGCTGATCAGGACAATGCTGCGTTGCCCGGCGGGACGGGATGTAACATCTGTTTCCTGCACAAGGACGCGCCCGCCCATGGGGGGAGAAAAGCCTGCGATCAGATCCAATAGGCCAGATAATGCAGCTTCATCAGTTCCATAGGCGGTAACCGTTTCCCCCTCGGAAACCGTGAGGTCAAACGCTTCTCCCCGTAATCCAGCGCGTAGAGCTTCAAGCCGGAGAGCCGGAGCCAGGCGTGTGGCGGGCTTCTTGCGGCGTGTGGGGGAAGGTGGGGCGCCGGGTGGGCGGGACATGCAACCTCTGATAATGCTTTTGCGTTTGAAGCCAGATACCGGGCCTGATTCCCAGGTCCCTATTTGATTGCAATGAGGGTTTGAACATGAGCCGCGATACCGTCAAGAAGAACATCGAAGCTGCAGCCGAGACAACGCAGGACCAGATCGAGACGCTGCGCAAGCAGGTTGAGCAGATCCTGAACGACTATGTTAACCCGGCTCTGCTTCAGGCAGCGGACCGTACAGAGCATGCCGTTGCAAATGCCCGCAAAATCACAGATCATGAAATTGAAAATGTATCGACGCGTGTGCAGTCGCGGCCCATCGCCGCTATTCTGATTTCCGCTGTGGTCGGTTTCCTGGCGGGCCGTTTCTCCAAGTAATCGGCACATGACCTTTCAGGCGGGAGGCAGGCCATTCACAGACCTGCGCCCGTCCTGTTAGAAATAAAGGCAACGATCCTCCATGAAGCCCATCGAACTCGGTCAGGAAGTCCTTTCCGCCCAAGGCCAGATTCTCTCCCGCTCCGCCATGCGAATCGGTCGGAGAGTTGCGTGCGCGCTTGTTGCAGTTGTCTTCCTGCTGTTCGCAGCCATTTCTTTCCACGGCTTTCTGTGGGCGTTCTTCATTAGCGTTGCAGGTCTGAGCTACGTCAAAGCCAGTCTGTGCGTTATTGGCGTTGATCTGTTCTTCGTGCTGATTTTTGCAGTTCTTGCTGCATGGTCGATCCCCGACGTTGTTGAGATCGAGGCGCGTATTCGTCGCGACCGCAAGTTGGTCGAACTGAAGCAGTCTGTTGCCATTACAGCCGTTACTGGTCTTCTGCTGGGGCCAATTGGCCGTTTTACGGGCAAAAGCTTCCTGTCCATTCTGAAGAGTTTCTTCAGTCATTCCAAATAAGACATTTTATGACTGATTTTTGTCAAAGCCATCTGGCCAGTTGTAGGTTAATGGCGTAAGCACTTCGCCTGTGCCGTGATTACGCCCTTGGGGGAGTCGTCACGGACTTGCGAGGAGTCCCGTGGAAAGTTCGTCGAACAGTCCGTTAGTTGGCACCAAGGTCACAGCCTGATGCTTACGGAAGTCAATCTCTTCGGCGTCTTTGTCGCACCCCTCTCAATTTACGCCGTTGCAGCAGTGTTCGTAACACTTCTGTTGAGAAGCATTCTGTGGCGAACCGGTGCTCTGAGCTGGTTCTGGCACGTCGCCCTCTTTGAAATAGCGCTCTATGTCTGTGTTCTCTGTCTACTCATCCTTTACGTCTAGGAGGGGTCGGCTATGAACTGGACCCGCAGTGTGATCCGCGTTCTGCTGACTCTGATTGTCCTGGCGATGGCCATCGGCCTCGGTCGGACCATGTGGGACATTTACGTTCTGGCACCATGGACGCGCGATGGTCGTGTTCGTGTGTACGTTGTAGATGCAGCCCCTGAAGTTTCCGGAACCGTTGTTTCCGTCCCCGTCGTGGATAACCAGTTTGTCCATCGTGGTGATCCGCTTTTCGTTCTCGATCCCGTTCGCTTCCGCCTTGACATTGACGCCGCCCGTGCCCGCCTTGCCGGTGCGGACGAAGACCTCAAGCTGAGATCTTCAGATGCCAAGCGTCGTATGGGCCTCGGTGGCATTGTTTCTGCCGAAGAGCAGGAAGACTTCAACTCGAACGTTGAAACCCAACGGGCCAAAGTAAACGCAGCAAAAGCCGAACTGAATACGGCACTGCTGAACCTTCAGCGTTCTACGGTCTATTCGCCTGTTGATGGGTATATCACCAACCTGAATCTTCGCGTCGGTGACTATGCCCATGCTGGTCAGCCTGGGCTCGCCGTGATTGATGCCCATAGTTACTGGATCAACGGATACTTCGAAGAAACCAAGATGCACGGTGTGCATGTTGGGGACGCGGCCCGTGTCAAACTCATGGGTTACAAGCAGATCCTGCCTGCTCACGTAGTCAGCATTGGTCGTGGTATTAATGACCGTAACGGCGTGTCAGACCGTCTTGGCCTGCCAGACGTGAACCCGATTTTCACGTGGGTCCGTCTTGCGCAGCGTATTCCGGTTCGTCTGGAACTGGATAACGTTCCGCCGGAAATCACTCTCGCGGCCGGCATGACCGCAACCGTCACGATTGGGCGCGAAACGCCGGGCGCCCGTGGCAAGTTGACCACCTGGCTGCAGAACCATCTCTGACATGTCACGCAAGCTTCTGACCCTCGCKCTYAGCACCTGTCTGTCACTTACGGCCTGCACCGTCGGGCCGAATTTCAAGCCAGACAAGATCAAGGTGCCCGACACCTTTGTCGAGCAGCCACAATCGGTGACGGCAGCCGAGATCGCGCGGACCGAAGCAGACATGAAGGACTGGTGGGCCCAGTTCCATGACCCGATGCTGAACGAGCTGATCGAGGCCGCAGTTAAGGGTAACTATGATCTGCAGATTGCCTCTCAGCATATCGTGGCMGAGCGCGCTGTCCGTCGGCAGGCTCAGGCAGCTTGGTATCCCCAGCTCGATGCAGCCATGGGCGGGGGCGATGACCGGTATTCCATCAATGTAGACAACTGGCCGATCCGCCCAGGTAACCCGCAGAACCGCCCACAGGCTTCCGTCCTGACCTATGGTGCTCGCGCCAGTTGGGAAATCGATCTGTTCGGACATATTTCCCGTCAGGTCGAGGAACGTAAGCGGCTCGTTGAGGAATCTCTGGAAAACCGTCGCGCCATTCTGTTGTCGCTGCTGTCCGAAGTCGCATCAGATTATGTGACGCTGCGCGGCATTCAGGAGCGGCTTGCAGTCACGGAACACAGCATTGATGTGGCGCAGCGTTCCCGCGAACTGACTGAAAAGCTTTATACGCACGGCTTGGGTAATACGCTGGCTGTAGCGCAGGCGCAGACGGAAGAGCATCTCGAGCGCTCGCGTCTTGCTCCACTGCACTCGCAGGAAGAGCGCCTGATCCATGCCATTTCCATTCTGCTGGGTGAGATGCCCGGCAAGCTGGAGGAAGAGCTGGACGTGCGGCGTCCTCTGCCGTCTGTTCCCGCGTTCCCGGCGTCCCTGCCGTCCATCGTCTTGGCAAATCGCCCGGATATTCGGGCGACGGAAGCGCATTATGCAGCTGACATGGCTCAGGTCGGCGTAGCGGTTGCCAACCTCTATCCGAAGTTCATGATCCCGCTGACGTTCAATCCGAACGCTTCTGCCGCCTATCAGGCGTTTCAAATGGGCGGCATGGCCTGGAGCTTCATGATGATGGCTTCGCTGCCCATCATTCATGGTGGCCGCTATACAGCAGAAATTGCTCAGGCTCGTGCAGAAGCCGAGGCGAGCCGTCTGGTATATCGCAAGACCGTACTGAAGGCCTTTGCTGAAGTCGAAGATTCAATGGGTGACTGGCGCCATGACAATGAGCTTGTCACGCAGCTTGAAGAAGCCGCGACGGATTCCGGTCTTGCCCGCGACCGAGCGCAGAAGCTGTTTAGCGCCGGTCTGACCGGGTATCTGAATGTCCTGACGACTGAGCAGACCGCACTTTCTGCTCAGGATCAGGCAGTTGTGGGGCGGATGGCCCGTCTGCGTGACGCCATTTCGCTTTACACGGCGATGGGTGCGGGCTGGCAGGGCCGTCAGCTCACCGATACGCGTCTGCCGATTGAAGTTGGAAAGCAAAACGCGCTGGTACGGGCCTTTACGCGCTAGGACAGGATTGGCTCGCAACAGGGCAAGAACAGTTTGAACGGAGTCCTGCCATGATGCCTGTCTTTCTGCGATCATTTGCTCTGCTGGCTGTAGTTGTGTTGGGAACTGGTCTTTCTCGCGCAGCAACCGAGCGTGATCTTGAAGCGCCTGGCCCACTTGGGCCGTTATCTGGCACTTATCTTGACGCGGGGAAAACAGCACCCGTTCTTCTGCTCGTCCCTGGTTCTGGCCCCACAGACAGAAACGGGGATTCAGCGTCTGGCCTTAAGCCCGGAACTCTGAAGCTCTTGGCTGAGGGCCTGGCTGATCGGGGTATTTCAACTGTCCGCGTTGATAAGCGTGGTATGTTTGGAAGTGCACGAGCTGTCGCGAACGGGAACCACGTTACCATTCAGGACTACGTGACGGACGTTCAGAACTGGATCTCTGTCATTCGCAAAGAAACGGGGACGCGTTGCGTCTGGCTTGGTGGACATAGTGAAGGCGCATTAGTCGTACTTGCTGCAGCTCAGCATAGCCCAGGTGTCTGTGGTTTAATCCTGTTGTCAGGGCAGGGGCGACCAATGGGTGAACTCATCCGGGCGCAACTTCACGCCAATCCGCGCGCGCAGACGGTTCTTCCACAAATTGATAGCACTATTGATGCTCTTGAAGCAGGCCACCGTGTTGACTCGCTAACGTTACATCCCGGGTTACAGGCTTTGTTCAACGCGGACGTGCAGGGATACCTGATTGATGTCATGCGTTATGATCCCGCTGCGCTTCTGAAGGCATATCATGGGCCCGTTCTGCTGGTGCAGGGTGGAAAGGATCATCAGATCAGCCCGACAGAAGATCTGCCTTTGCTCCAGGCTGCTGACCCTCGCGCGACGGCTGTCTATCTGCCCTCTGCAAGTCACTTTCTGACGGACATGCCGGGTGTTGATTCCAAAACCATGACCGGAGCTGGCCTTCCTTCTTTCGGCCCTCTTGATCCAGATCTGGTGCCGCATGTCGCGGAGTTTGTCCTCGGTCATTGACCCGAAGCGATCAACGTCACACATCTGAAAGTAATGGAGGAATAAACCAATGGCACAGGATGGTCACCCGGCTGAGGATTACCTCAGACCAAAGCTGGACAGTCTGATTGAAGAAGGTGTGAGCGCGGGATTTTCGCGTGATGTCGTACTTGCCGTACTGATTGATCTTCTGGATGACGGCGCAGCAGATGATGCGGAGTTGAGATGAAAGACCCTTATTCAGTTCTTGGGGTTTCCAAGACGGCCACGGACAAGGAAATCCGCAGCGCATACAGGAAGCTGGCCAAACAGTACCATCCGGACCACAACCCTGACAGCAAGGACGCGGAAGAGCGGTTCAAGGCTGTTGGTCAGGCGTATAACATCGTCGGAGACAAGGAAAAGCGTGCGCGCTTTGACCGCGGCGAGATTGATGCCGAAGGGCAGGAGCGTGGACCGTTTGGCGGCGGTGGTTTCGGTGGCGGCGGTCCGGGAGCCGGGGCACATGGCTTCCAGGGAAATTTCAATCAGGAAGATCTGGGCGCGTTCTTCTCCGACATGTTTGGTGGCGGCGGGTTCAGTGGGGACTTCCAGCCCGGTGGTGCGGCAGGACGTCGGGCCACGAAGGGCTCTGACCGCCGTTTTTCGGTGACCATCACCTTTGAACAGTCCGTTCTTGGGACGTCTCTGGATCTGGCTTTGGGCGAAGGCGGTCATACGGAAGTTCGTATTCCGCCGGGTGTCGAAGAAGGGCAGACCCTGCGTGTACGGGGTAAGGGCGCGCCAGGTCGTCCAGGCATGGATGGTCAGCCGGGCGTTCCAGGTGATGCGCTGCTGACGATCTCTGTCACGCCAGACAAACGTTATGTCCGCGATGGTCGTAATCTGCGCATGACCCAGAATGTTGACCTCAAGACCGCAGTCCTGGGTGGGAAGGTTACTGTCCCGACGCCGAAAGGAGACGTCGTGGTGAAGGTTCCCAAGCACTCTGACAGTGGAAAGGTGCTCCGTCTTGCGGGACGTGGCATCGGCGCTGACAAAAAGAACCCTGCAGGCGACCTTTTCGTGACGTTACAGGTGCATATCGGGACGGTTTCTCCTGAACTGGAAGCCTTCTTCGCTGAGCAGGAGGCCTGATCATGGGAATGATCCGTCGCGCAAAAGCACGTATTCCAGACTGGCCATGGCGTCAGATTATTGGTGGCATTTTCGCCATCATCTTCGTTGTTGTGCTGAGCGTGATCGGATCCCATGCCCTCATCCTCGCCGGGGAGTGGCATTTGCCCTAAGATAAAGCCCGTCTTTGTTTCTGACGGGTTTTTCATGACCTCTTATTCTACACCTGCCTCCGGGCAACCGCTGGCGACGACACGTCGTCGCGCCTTTACCGTTGTGCTGGCAATCGAGCTGTGGGAACGGTTCGGTTATTACGGCATGCAGGCAGTTCTGACGCTGTTTATGGTCCAGCAGCTTCGAATGGCTGATACCACGGCCAATCTGATGCTGGGGGCTTTCTCCGCCCTGACCTATATCACGCCTGTTCTGGGTGGCGTGCTGGGAGATCGTTTTCTCGGCACGCGGCGCACTATGGTTATGGGAGCCATCTCTCTTGCCATCGGCTATGCCTGCCTTGCCGCTTCTCTGACATCCCCGACATTGCTTCTGCTGGCCATGGCGCTGATTTCTACAGGAAATGGCCTCTTCAAGCCGAATGCGGGTAATCTGGTTCGCCGGATTTATGAGGGGGACAATGCCGCCCTTGATGCGGCGTTCACCCTCTATTACATGTCCGTCAACGTTGGCTCCACGGTATCGATGCTGCTGACACCGTGGCTACAGATCAACTACGGCGCACCTGTTGCTTTCGCGACCTGTTCGGTCGGGTTGGTGATTGGGTTGCTCTATTATGTGTGGCGTTCAGGATGGCTTGCCCAGACCGCCAGCCCTTTGGAAAAAGAGCGCGTACCTGCCAGCCGTTTTGCTCTTGTGGGGCTCGGACTTCTTGCGCTGACCGTTTTTAACGCCTGGATCATGAGCAGCGACGGCCTTGCCCGGATCTGTATTTTTGCTGCCGCTGTGTTGCTGTTCCTGTCCTGGGTCGTCCTGTACGTCCGTGCACCGGGAGAAGAGCGACCGGGTTTGCGGCTCACATACATGCTGTGCCTGCAGGGAACGATTTATCTCGTCTTTTATCAGCAGATGATCACGTCCTTGACGTTGTTCGCACTGCGAGATGTCTCGGGCGACTTCAGCATCGGCGGCGTAACGCTTTTCCATATGTCGGCCGGCCAGTTTCAGGCGCTCAATCCGATCTGGATCATGGCGATCAGCCCATTACTGGCGATTTTGTACAATCGGCTGGGCGCACAGGGGCGGGACCTGTCGCTGGCTCGGAAAATGCTGATTGGCTACGTGATGGTGGCTATGGCGTTCGCGGTTTGGTGGCTCTCTGCCGTCGGAACGACAGGTTTGGTTTCCCCCTGGATTATGGTCGCGGGTTATGGACTTCTGTCTTTCGCCGAGTTGCTGACAAATGGTTTGGGTCTGGCGATTGTAGCCCGCTATACGCCCGCGCGTCTGAGCGGCTTCATGATGGGCGCACTTTATCTGCTGTGGGGCATTGCGATGTATGTGGGCAGTGTCATCGCCAACCGAGCGGCCATGCCAGCCGATATGGCAGCTTCCGCTGGAAATGCCCTGTATGCCAGTTTGTTCCGGACGTTGTGTGAAGTGGCGGTTGTTGTTGTTGTGATTCTGGTCTGCCTGGAGCCTTTGACACGCCGTTGGGACCGAGAACACATAACTGTGAACAGGAAACTTTCACCGAATTGAACCATGTGAAGGTTTTGTAATTCGGGAGAAAACCTAGGAAAAAGATTAGACATGATCTGAAGTGATGCGGCGGAAGTGTCGCATTACGAAAACAACCGTCTTCCTCTCTCTATTCCGGACCGGCATCGGCCTGTATGGGAAAGTCATTCATGATTTCCGGTTACAGGCGACGTGAGAAGGAGACGCGGGAAAAGATGCAGAGGTTTAAAAGCGGTTTGACGAAGGCTCTGGGGGCGGCTTGTCTTTTGAGCACGACGCTCTCCACACCCCAGATTGCATACGCCGAGACGGCTTCTGCATCTGATCAGGGAAAACCTGGTCAGCCTCGCGCCCATAACAGTGCAGGGCACCCGGTTCTTCGCACCCGGTCCATCCAGCCGACCCCTCTGCTAGTCAAACCCGCTCCGACCCCGTCGCACCTCGCGGACGTGCAGCCTTCAGATACCACAGAAAACCGCTTCTTCCCGGCCAGTTTCCATGACTGGCTGACGCAGAGCACCATGACCGGTGACTGGGGCGGATATCGCACCTGGCTTACGGAAAAAGGGATCAATATCGGTGGCCACTTCCTGCAGGACAGTGCAGGAAATCCGATGGGTGGAAAGGCCAAGACCGTTCGTTATGCGGATGAATTCGGTCTTAACATCGATCTCGATCTGAAGCGCCTGACCGGCTGGAACCTTGGCCTGTTCCATTTCCTCAGCACCGCGCGTCAGGGTCTGGGTATTGGTGCCAAGCTTCCGGCGCTGGATAGCCCGCAGCAGATCTTTGGCTCTGGTGAAACCGTGCGCCTGACCCGTCTTTCGTGGGAGATGCCGTGGAACCGGTATGTTTCTACCGAAGTCGGTGAAATCAACACTGAGAATGATTTCGAGCAGTCGTCCATGTACTGGGGCATGAGCCAGTACTGCCAGTTTGAGTCCAACGCCATCTGCGGTATGCCGCAGTCTGTCGCAATGAACTCGGGCTACGGATATTACCCCACGGCGCATCCGGGTGCCTGGGTGAAGTTCTACCCTGCCGGAAACAATCATTACCTGATCCAGTTCGGGGCGTATTCGGTCGATCCGACCATCGCCAACACCCATAATGGCTGGAAAATGAACCTTCATGGTGCAACGGGGACGTACGTTCCGTTTCAGCTTGGATGGCATCAGGGCGGTAAGGACGATTACAGCGGCCCGCTTCAGACCAACATCAAGATTGGTGGCTACTGGGACTCTTCGCAGGTCAAGAACGTCTATGGCCAGCTTGGCACATTCGGTGTTCCGACAGAGTATCTGATTTCAGCGCCGACCCAGCAGGTTCGTGGCCGTTTTGGTGGCTGGTTCCAGTTCGACCGTATGCTGGAACGTGACAAGGCTGATCCGAACCGTGGAACATCGTTCTTTGGTTCGTTCACCTGGGGCGATCCGCGCACCGCGATTGCACCTTACTTCATTACGTGGGGCATCACGCGTAAGGGGACTTTCCCGAGCCGACCCAATGATACGATCAGCCTTGGCATGAAGATGCTGTGGGTGAACCCGAAGTTAACGATCTGGGCGCGACAGATGCAGGCTGCCGGGGCAACAAACCTGTTCAAGCCCTCTGAAGAGCATGCCATTGAATTGAACTATGGCTGGCGCCCGACCCCGTGGCTCGTGATCCGTCCGGGTGCGCAGTATCTTATGCATCCCGGGGGCACCAACCGCTACAAGAATGCTCTGCTGCTTGATTTTGAGACGGGCATTACCTTCTGATTTCTTTGGCAAAAGCCAGACATGAAAAACGCGCCACCCGATCAAGGTGGCGCGTTTTTTTGTGCCTGTAATCTGATGTGAAATCAGAGGTCAGTCGTGAAGGAGAACTTGAATGTCCGGGGAAGGCCTTCAAGCAGATAGCCGTTGAAGGATGAAGACCAGTAGCGCGTGTTGGCGATGTTATCGACGCCAAAGCGTAGAGTGACAGGCTTGTGGTACGTCGTGAACGTATAGCGTGCTGCCAGATCAAAGCGCGTCCAGACGGGCAGATGCAGGGTATTGGCTGTGTTAACCCACTGCTTGCCTGTATTGACGACACGCCCGACGACCGTGGCTCCCTTCAGGAACGGGAGATCGTATTCCAGATTGCCGTTGATCGTATAGTTCGGAATGCCGATCGCTGAATTACCATTCTGCAGGCCGCCAGCAGTGTGCCGCAGGTCCGCATCAATCAGCGTGCCGCCGCCATTGAATCTCAGTCCCGGCAGGATTTCTCCATTCACGGTGAGTTCGATGCCACGGTTCCGTTGCAGGCCGTCCTGTTTATAAACGGAATACCCCGTGCCTTCGATGGGCACATTATAAGAATTAGGGCGTGAAATCTGATAAAACGCCAGAGCAGCGCTAAAGCGACCAATGTCGTACTTGGCGCCGATTTCATACTGGGCAGACTTATAGGGTGGGAAAATCTGTCCGACGTTCTGGGCACTCGCAGGGGCGGTATCACCCTGAGACATGCCCTCAATCCGGTTGAAGTAAATGGACGTCTGACGCGTCGGGTGAATGACAAGCCCGACAACAGGCGTAATGGCATCCTGGTTATACGGAGTGCTTAACGAGCCTCGGCCGGTTGTGCTGTAGTTGTACCCGTTGATCATCATGTTCTGGTAGCGGAAGCCCCCGGTGAGGGCGACGCGACCATTCAGGAAAGACATCGTGTCAGAGAAAAACAGGCTGTACAGGCGTGTCCAGTTTGTCGTCTGCGGGTCGTTTAAAACACCCCCAACGAAAGTTTGAGCCGGGGAGGCAAACTGCGGTGTCTTGTAAATGTTTGTGGTCGGAGAGGTCAGGGCCATCGCGTAGGCCGCAGCCGAATCTTCCCAGAGCGCAGAGCCACCAGCATTGACCTCGTGCTTGATGAAGCCCGTTCGGAAGTGCGCCCGAACGCCGGCGCGGGTGCTCTCATTCGTCTGATTGTAAGGCACATACATGCTGCCCGCAGTTGCAGCGCCGGTGGCTGCATCCGTTAGGGTCGGGCTGGAATAGTTGCCCTTCTCATTCGCGTTCAGTGCACCAAAGGCCCCATATAGGGTCACATTTTTGGAGAGATCATGCTCAATGTTCAGCATTCCAAAAATGTAGTTCAGGTCATTATACGCCCATTTCTGACCGAAATTGTGAGATGGGGCGACCGGGCGCGGGACGCTGGTGACCGATGAACTCAGCAGCAGCCCGGGGCGGCCACCATCAACGCCCTGATTTTGATAGTTCATGTCCATCGAAATGCGTGTGCTGTTATCGCGGCTGTGCCAGTCAAAATCAGCCCCCAGAGCGGTGGAGTGCCGGTATTCATTATTGATGGAATCTTCGCCAGACTGACCGGCTACGTTCAGGCGAACACCGAACTGCTTCTCCGTTCCAAAACGGCGGCCCACGTCAATGCTGCCGCCTCCCATGGCGCTGCTCGTGTAGTCTCCCGTCAGGCGGGTGATTGGGGCATCCGTTGCATGTTTGAACATCAGGTTGATGTTGCCGCCAATAGCAGACCCACTTGGTGCAGCGCCGTTCAGGAACGCGCTGGCGCCGTTAAGAACCTGAACACTGTCGTAGAGCTGGGGTGAGACAAGCTGCCGGGGCGTGATGCCGTAAAGACCATTTATGGCCACGTCATCACCGTTGACGGCGAAACCGCGGATGACAAACATTTCCGAGAAGTTGCCGTATCCATACGTTGTGCGAACGGATGGATCATTTTCCAGAACCTGTCCCAGTGTCTGGGACTGCTGGTTCAGGATCATGCTGGAAGAATAACTGCGAATGTTGAAGGGTACGTCCAGGCCCTTCTTGTTTCCCAGTGCACCCAGCTGTCCGCCACTCGTGACTTCCATCTGGTTTCGGCGCTTGGCCTTTACGATGATTTCTTCATCGTTCGGTGTGGACGATTTGGCTGCGCTGGGAACTGCCGCAGCCTTGGTGGACGCGACCTGGGTCTGGTTCGGCAAGGGGCTTGCTGCGTAGGCGAAAGCGGGAAGGGTTGTTCCGGCCAGAAGCAGGCAGGCCAAGTGCCTGCGATGGCGAGCAGGTCTGGGGCGGGAAAGCAGATATGCGCGCACGGAAAGAAGCCTCGATTGGAGGAGAAGATGTGCGCTACATACGGTAATGAGAATTAATCTCAAATAAATCAATGTAACTTAATATGACTACGTCTGTATGTCTGATCCGGGCATAAAAAAAGCGAAGCCATTTTCGGGCTTCGCTTTGTCGTTTTTTGCTCGTCGATGAATTCAGAGCACGACGGTGAACTGAACACCCAGCACCGCGGCGTCACGAAATGTCGTCGTCGCGCTTGGGCGTTGAATGTACTGGAAGTCGGGCTGGATCGCCATCGCACGCGCTACATGCGCGCTATAAAACAGCTCGTACACGTTCTCATGGCTCTGCGGGCCGTAGACTGTGCCCCACTGGTTGTCCTGATAGGGCAGGTTGAGCTGCTTGGAGGATTCCTGCTGCAAGGCTGCTGTGGTGCTCATATCGAAGTGCTGCCACATCGCGCCTACTGTATCGAGCGGACGACCCCACGCTTTGCCTGTATCAATCATGCCGACCCATGTGTGGTCTCGCATGGCGACGGTCTTGCCGTCACTGTACATGGCGCCTGCCATAAGGATCAGACCGTTGGTATCACCCGGACCGTTGCGCATCAGCATCTGATCCATGATCAGCCACGCACTGTTGCGCCCGGCTTCATAGCGGCGAGGCAGGCCGGTCTGCTGCCACGAGTTCCCGTGAATGTCCTCGTACAGGTTCAGATAGCGTGAATTGTCGTAGGAATATCCAAGCTCGTAATGACCAACGAGACGGTTTTTCCCAAAACGGGGAATCCAGCCGATTTCGACAGGCGTAGAGAACTTCCCCAGCCCCGATTGCGCCCAGGACCAACCGGAAATGCCGCCGTTGTAAGCATGCGGGCTTACGGCGAAGAGGCCACCCATAATGTATGTGTTGGCCGTTGGCATGACCCGGGCAATGGCTGCAAGGTTACCGGACGGCCAGTCGCGGTTGCCTTCGGTATATTTGTTCGGTGCTGGATTTCCGCAGACGGCGACGTTCATGAAGTCGCAGAAAAGCGGCGAGGCAGCAAAGAATGAGCCGACTGGAATCCAGCCGGCACTGATGTCGATACGGTTATGGTAAAAAGACGCTTCCCCATACATCGACACGAGATGCGCTACGACGTTGCCACGTGCACCATAGATTTCCTGCACTGGAGCTATGGAATCGCCGAACATCCGGGACACGTTCTGGCCGTGCCCGTTGACGATCAGCGTATGCGTCCAGAAGTTTTTGATACCGGCCATCTTGTCCCAATCGATATCCACTTCGACGCCGACCTGCCCTGTATCCGAATAGGCGCGGTCTTTACCGCCCGTCACGTTGCCGGCGAATTCTTCGTTAACTGCGGCGAGGAGATGAATGCCGTGATTGACAAGCCATGGCTGGATGCCGCCCCAGTCTCCGAAGAAATGCTGCGATCCCATGGGGGCTGCGAAAAACGCGCCCGGATCTTCAACTTCGTCAGGAGTGCCAGCGCTGCGTACGCCGCGCATGTTGTTTTGCAGGATTGGAACGCGTCGCCCTGTATCCATAGGGTGCGGTGTCAGTTCGGATTTGCTGTTGCCTGCCGAGGGTTCTGCCGACGGGCCTGCTGTCGGGGTTGATCCTGAAGGAGAGGCCGACTGACCCCAGGCTTGGCCTGGCGCAAATGCCAGTGTCGAGGCGGACAGGAGTCCCAGAAAAACGGTCCGCAGATGTCCGGAACGAAAAAGGCGAGCGTGATCAGTCAGCACGACCATAAGGCAGCGAATCTCTCTTCTGTCTGATGATGGCGAACAGGAAGACGGTCTTCTTCGAAGACTTTCCCACAGGGTGGGGCGAAGAAAATGAATTCCAATTTATGGAGTGAGAGGTGGTGTGTCGCAGACCGCCCGACCCGCTGTCAATGTGTGCAAGGGAACTAAAGTGGTTTGGTCTTTGACCATGAGAAGTGTGACATTGTGTGGATGGAGACCATCATGGTCCAGATAAAGGGCAACTCCCGGAGTATTATGGCGTAAGACAATCTCTTGATTTTTTGTTTTTTTTACAGGAGGCAGCATGAGGTTCTCTCGTTCCATGCTGACACGTGCAGGAGCGGGTCTTGCCGTGGGGGCAATTTTAATGACAGGCTCGGTTCTGGCCGAGCCCGCCGCAGGCCCAGTCGCTCCACCAACTGTTCCCGCTCTCGATTCCCCTCTTCAACTGGGCTCGGTGTCTGTGGAGGGGAACAAGCGTGTTCCATCTGCGGATATTCTCGCAGCATTCGGCTATCACGACGGTCAGAACGTCACGCGTGCGAAGCTGGCAGACGCACAGAAACAGGTCGCGACGCTGTATCAGTCACGCGGCGTTGGGGCGGACCTTGGTGAGCAGTTGCATATCTCCGCCGACAAGGTGGATGTGAAGCTGCTGATGAGGGAGCACGATCAAAGGACTGCCGAGGCTGGCACTGCTGGACTGATCGTGGACAAGGTTGCTTTCGAGGGTAACCGAAAAGTACCAACGCCTGCTCTGGCAGCAGCAACCACCCTTCAGGATGGCGCAGCGATCTCGGATCAGGCTTTGGCAGCGGACGAAGTTGCGATCGAGAAAGTCTATCGGGAAAACAAGCTCGGCGCTCAGATCCAGCCACAGGTGGTTTATCCGAACCATGACAATCATCTGGTTCTGGTCTGGCAGATCCGTGAGCAGAGCCCGCGCTCAGCCGGGGAATAACCTACCTGAAGAATTAGGTCAGGGTCTCTGTATCCAATGACTGAGGGGTCAGAACACCCGGAAGATAAAGTGGGTGCTCTGGCCGTCCCGTCTTGCTCAATCTTAATGCGGTCACCTTCACGCCATGGTGCGCCAGCATTTGGGCTACAGCAGTGCCCCGAGGCCTAAGTGCCTTGGCCTGCGGGGCACCGTAAGCCAGCACGACAAGATCTGCGGCCTTCGCCATTTCAAGAAGATGCCTGTCGTTGTCAGGCCCAATAGGATCATCGACTTCCAGAAGGCGTTTCTGATCCGTGCAGCGATAGGCAAAACTATTGCCGACGAAAATTCCACCGTAACCCCATGCACGCGCATAGCGCTGGCATTTGGCGACCGTTCGGTCGTCCCCGAGTTCTGTGGCGACTGAGGGGTTCATCATCAGCCACATGACCATGGGCTTCGTCTCGTCCCATACGCGCTTCAAGGTGTAACGGTAACAGTCGCCCGGGCCGTCGTAGAGGGCTGTACTGATGACGTCTTCCGAAAGTCGAAGCGGGCGTGAGTCACCAACATGATGCTGCCCAAAAAGGTCAGCAGGCTCCCCTCCGCTCTGGAACGGTGTGGAGCGGGAAGGGCGCGGCATAGAAGACATTCCGATGTTTGGTGAGCTTAGTGGGCAGCCTGAAGCGCCTTGACGGCAGCCAGTGTGCGCTCGACATGGCCATCCGGGGACATGGACGCATAAGAGAGGGCAACATGCCCATCCGGCGCAATCACGTAAGAGGTGCGGCTGGCCATATGCAGAAGAGGCATCTTGGCCTTGTAGGAATTGGTGATGGTCCCGTCAGGATCTGCGGCAACGGGAAATGCGCTCCGGCATTCACTGACGGAGAAGCGGGTCAATTTGTCGATCGGGTCCATGGAAATCCCGATAACCGTTGCGCCCATAGCCTTGAATTCGGGAATAGCCTCAGCGAATTCGTGCGCCTCGATGGTGCAGCCTTTGGTGAAAGCGGCAGGGTAAAAATAAAGGACGACCGGACCCGTTTTTAAGGCCTCGGCCAGATGATAGCTGAACTCATGTCCTGCCATGCTCGCCTTGGCCGTGAAGTCTGGAGCATGGGCCCCTGATTCCAGAGCAGCCTGGGCTGGAGAAGGGAGGGTGCCAATCATGGCAAGGGCACAGAAAGCAGAAATTGGCAGAAAGCGACGCATAGGATGTGCTCTGTTCCCTGAAGGTAACGGTTTAGAATGCGCCGGGCGGAACCACGACGCAGGGTGAACCGTGCGGCAGACGGTGACAGGCCGCAAGAGCATTTTCATGTGTCAGGCCGGTCAGGCGGGCGCGATAGAGGTGTCCTTTGCCTGTTTTGACGCTGGCAACCTGTGTTCTCGCAGACGCGACAACTGCTCCGCCCTGACTGTGGGCCTGAGACGCAGCTGAAGTGGCCTGTCCGGAATTGGCAAATGCGCCGACCTGAATGGCCCATGTTTTGGGGCCACTCGTTTCCTGTGGTGCGGCGATGGTGGCGTGATGCATTGTCGGTGCAGGGGAAGACAGTCGGTACTGCTGTCGTGAAGCAGGCATGACGGCCATGATCGGCTGGGGCTGCAGGTGGTGCCCCATCGGAATTTCCTGCGCCGTGACCTGACTGTCGGCCAGTTCGGTATCCATGCTGTTTGCGACTGGTGGGTGATAGGCCACTTTCTGCACAGTGGGAGCTGGTGATGTGATACCCCGCGCTGCCCACGCTGCGCTGACGCTGTTTGGTTCTACCGGTGCGGCAGAAGCTACGACCACAGGCGCTTCTGCGGCGGCTGGTGTTTCGGACGCAGTCTCGTCCGAAGACGAACTATCATCAGATGAACTGGCTGCTGATGCATCCTTGTGGGACCAGGCGGCTCGGACCGACTGGCTTACAGGCGTGTTGGGTACAGTATTCTCTGCAACCTGAATCTGGGCGTTTGGATCATGCTGGGAGACCAGAAGATCTGCGGCCGACCGGTTATGAGGCGTCACGCCAGCAATGCGAGGACCGATCGCTGCCACATAGCGGCGTGTCTCGCGAGGAAGGGGGCGTCCGCGGCGCAGGTAGCTATCGAGACTGCCGGGGCCATCGTTATATGCGGCAAGGAACCCTGGGGAACCGTAAATTTCGTACATTTGCCGAAGATACGCTGTGCCGGCGAGAATGTTGTCATGTGGGTCAAACGGATCATCGCCGAGGCCGTATTGCTGGCGCATGTCATCGTAGGTTGGTGGCATGAGCTGTAACAGGCCCATGGCCCCGGGCGTGGAGGTAATGAAGTTGCCGTTATGGTCGTACAGGTGGCCGCCGGATTCCTGCTGCATGACGGCCCGGATCCATGCTTCAGGAACGTCAAAACGCGCAGAAGCTTCCTGAATGTATGGCCCCCACGGATCGCTGGGAGGCCCTGGCGGGGCGTAGTAGGACTTTGCGTGCGCGCGATACTTCGCAGCTTCCTGAGAGACGGGAACCTGTGAGGTGGAGCTCATGTCGGGTGTACCGGCGCAGGCCGCGAGAAGGCCGATCAGACCAAGTGCCAGACCGGAACGGAGAGCGGTCAACGGGCGAAGAGTGGTCTGGAACGGCACGGCGGGTCTGGGCATCGGGGCAGGGTACCTGACAAGGGAAGAACTGTCGCAACCCCCAGACAATACACAGGGATTACGGCAAAACTAGGAAAAATGACGAAAGGTTTACGTTTGTCGCCTACTTTTTCGCTTTGAAGCTGTTCGACGAGAGATGGTGAAAGGGTGCTTCTTCATCAAGGGGAAGACTGCTTGCGGGAACAGAGTCTATCGGCTAGGCGAACCAGATGAACTCATCTTCCCCGGCCCCCAAAGAGCCAGAGATGCAACGGCTACCGAAGCATGATCTGAGCCCGCTGAAGTTCGACCAGCGTCGGGGAAGCCCCGCTGCCCGGGCCTGGGATGATTTTCGCGGAGCCTGCAAGCTCTGGCGTCTGGGCGTTATGCTGGGGTGGTTGGACATCAAGCTTCGCTATCGCGGATCAGCGTTGGGTCCATTCTGGCTGACCATCACATCCGCCATCATGGTTGCATCCATGGGCGTTTTGTACAGTCGCCTCTTTCATCAGGATATGAAGGTTTACCTGCCGTTTCTGGCGCTTTCCCTGACGCTCTGGCAAACGGGGTTATCGAGCCTTCTTCAAGAATCCTGCACCAGTTTTCTGGATGCAGAAAGCATCATACGCTCCAGTCGTCTTCCTTTGCTGCTTCAGGCCATTCGGGTTGTGGTCCGTAATGCGATTGTCTTTGCTCACAACATCATAGTTCCTGTGGGTGTTTTCGCGCTCTATCATGTCTGGCCGGGGTCTACGGCGTTGCTGGCGCTTCCTTCACTCCTGCTATGGGGATTGGACGGATTTGCGGCCTGTATGCTGCTGGGCTCGCTCTGTGCGAGGTTTCGGGATGTGCCGCCGATTATCGGGGCGCTCCTTCAGATCGTGTTCTACGTGACGCCTGTCATCTGGCAGCCGCAGCAACTGGCGGGGAAAGCGCGGTATCTTCTGTACAATCCGTTTTATGCTCTGCTGGAAGTCGTTCGTGCTCCGTTGTTAGGGCACATTCCTTCGATCGGCGTCTGGCTTGTGGCTCTGCTGACGAGTGCTGTCTTCTGGGTTATCGCGATATGGGCTTTCGTCCGTGTGCGCTCACGGCTGGTATTCTGGATCTGACATGACGCATATCCGCCTTGAGAATCTCTCCCTGTCGTTCCCGGTTCTGCACGGGGCTTCTCGCTCTCTGAAGAAAACCCTGCTGGCGCGTGCCAAGGCCACCGTCACGAAGCCTGCATCTGTTGGCGGAAGAATGCGTCTCGGTGCAGTTGCCTCGGATGCCGTGCTCGTGCAGGCGCTGTCAGGGCTGACATTTCAGATCAATGGAGGTGAGCGCATTGGCCTGATCGGCCATAACGGCGCTGGTAAAACAACGCTCCTGCGTGTGCTGGCCGGGATCTATGAAACAGATGACGGCTATCTGGATATCGAGGGCGACAGTCATGCGCTTATTGATCCGCAGTCTGGCATGAACCCTGAGTTGAGCGGGCGCGAGAACCTTAATCTCTTTGCATGTCGCATTGGTTTGCCCAAAGGGCAGCTTCCTGCTCTGGAAGCCGACGTCGAAGCCTTTGCGGAACTGGGGCCGTTTTTTGATCTGCCTGTTCGACTCTACTCGTCCGGGATGAGCATTCGGCTTGGATTTGCTTTGGCTACGGTTCCCCGTCCGCGCATTCTCCTGATGGACGAATGGTTCATGGCGGGCGACCAGCGCTTTCAGGAAAAGGCGAAGGAACGGATGGCAGGTATGGTCGATGCCGCCGAAATTCTGGTCGTTACATCGCATTCCCTGCCTGTGCTCAAGCAGTGGTGTACGCGCATCCTCTGGATGGAAGAGGGTCAGATCCGCATGGATGGTCCGACGGACACTGTGCTTGAGGCATATGAGGCCTCACTGGCCTGAGGTCAGCTGTTATTTGGTCTGGTCTCAAGGGTGCGGTAGGATCAACTTCGAGTTTGACCATCACCATGGAGACTAATCATGTCTTATGCCGCTATTGATGCAGCCCGCGTTGCCAAAGCTGCAAAGTCTGCCCTTCAGACACTTGCCACCGTCAAGGAGCAGTCAGAAGCTCATCAGCGTAAGACGCTCATGATCGAGCGGATCGAAGCCCTCGCCACGGCTGCGGCGGAAACCAAAGACTGCAATGCGATTACCCTGACATCCGAAGAATTCTGGATGATCTCCAAAAATTGGTAAAAGCCAGCAGGGCAGGCGGGTCAACCCCGCCTGTTAGCCTTGGTAAGAGGCAATTTCCACAAGGTTGCCGTCCGGGTCCCGGCAATATACCGAGGTGATCGGTCCCAGCGCGCCCAGGCGCGAAACCGGGCCCTCCACAACGACAACACCGCATTTTTCGAGATGCCGCACAACATCGTCGCTTGAGATAGCTGTTGTGAAGCAGAGGTCGGATGTACCGGGCTGCGCGCCTTCGGCCGTTTCCCAACCTTCTGATCCTTCAGGGCGAAGATTGATCTTCTGGCCGCCGAAACAGAGAGCAACACGGTTATTACGGCCGTATTCCTCAATATCCATGCCCAGAACCCGCTGGTACCAGGATGCCGAAACAGTTCTGTCCCGTACGGTCAGAACAATATGGTCAAGGCGATCAACGGTAAAGCGCATGATGGTCCCTCAAGAAAACGGCGCCCGATGGTCCTGATATTATCATCAGGACGCAGAAACCGTCAGGCCTCGGTGCCCTGTTCGGGCGGGAAAGAATAGCTCAGGTGGGTGGGCGCTTGCGGAATGCCGCCAGGCTGACGACCTCGGCATCTTTCTTCTCTTCCTGAGGAGGCTCTTCGATCGTCACCTCTGGGTGGTGCGTCGGATCGATATCATCTGGCTCTACCGCACCTTCAGGGATCTCGATGTCTTCGTCGTCATCGACCATGCTGCTGACGAAGCGCAGCGCCATCCGGATATGTGGATCTGCAAAGGCCGTAATGGCGGCGACCGGGATGACGAGGATGCTGCCAACGCCCCCGAACGACAGACCAACGGAAATGACATTCTTTTCGCGATCCAGCGCCAGATCCCAGAACTGGTGCTGAAGAACGATCGTCATTTCTTCCGGATACTGGGCGCGGAGACGGGACGGAATGATGACGTCCGGACGATTGGTGCGGAACGTCAGGTAGAAATGGTGAGCACCGGGAAGTCCCTCAGCCGCAACGTGCTCAATGGCGCGCAGCATGACTTCACGATAGGCGTCTTCCACCCAGTCGTCATAGGGAAGAAGGCTTTCGGGCAGGTCGTGCTCAAGGCCGTCCTGGCCGGTGTGATCGTCGTCGCTCATGGTCGCAGGCCTGATGTTTCAGTCAATCAGGTCAGGGATGCGACAGACCAGCCAGAATGGCAAGACGTTTTGCACAAAAGGAAAAATGAGGTGGGAGGGCTTCTGTTGCCCGGTGCCCTCCCGAACCGCGCTTATCGCTTATGCAGCGACAGCGAGCACCTCAGAGTTATCATTGGCACTTGTAAGTTTAGCCCGATGACGGTGGTACAATACCGGGCAAAAGATAAGTCTTTACCATGCGCGTCGAGCCTGTTTCGTCCCCACAGATCCCTCTTGCAGAGAGATTTTTCCTGGTGGAGACGCCGGGCACTGCCCCCGGGTCCACAACACTTATTTCACTTACCGTTTATCGCCATAGCCGGGGACGAACCCCTTGCACTGCTGAACATAGGAGTGCTGTTGCTGTCCTGCAAGGGGAAAAGACGAAGCGCATGATGATGCCGCCCGGACTCGTCTCTTGCGGTGGCGGGAGATGTTTCGTCATGCTAGAGCCGCGGCCTATGGCACTGACATCCGAACAGCGCGCTGAAATTGAAGCGCAACGCAATGAGCCCCAGCTGACCTCCCGCCCGACCGTTCCGGCGATGGAGAAACTTCTTTTCACGCCCATCGAGGTGCTGGATCATGGTTTCCTGCGCGTCGTCGATTATATGGGCGATGATGGAGCCGTCGTTCAGGCTGCCCGGGTGTCTTATGGGCGTGGCACCAAAAAGGTGTCTGAAGATGCCGGACTGATCCGCTATCTGATGCGTCATCGGCATTCGACGCCGTTCGAGATGTGCGAGATCAAGTTCCACGTTAAGCTTCCGGTTTTCGTGGCACGGCAGTGGATTCGTCATCGCATGGCGAGCGTGAACGAATATTCCGCACGCTATTCGATTCTCGACCGTGAGTTCTATCTGCCAGCTCTGGATCAGGTTGCATCGCAGAGCGCCTCGAACCGTCAGGGACGCAGCGAAGCTCTTGATCCGGAAACGGCGGAGCGCGTGCTTGAGATTCTGCGTCGTGACGCCAGCCAGTGTTACGATGATTATGAATCGATGCTGGACCCGGAGGGCACCGGCCTGGCCCGTGAACTGGCGCGCATGAACCTGACGCTGAACACCTATACCCAGTGGTACTGGAAGATCGATCTGCACAATCTGATGCACTTCCTTGCCCTGCGTGCGGATCCGCATGCGCAGTACGAGATTCGTGTTTATGCAGAAAAGATGATTGAGCTCCTGCATGCCTGGGTGCCGGCAACGGCTGCTGCATTCGAAGAATATCGTCGCGGAGCCTTCACGTTCTCAGCGGGGATGCTGAACGTGGTGCGCCGCCGTCTGGCGGGAGAGGCCGTGACACAGGAAACGTCCGGGCTTTCCAAGCGCGAATGGATCGAGATGAACGACATTCTCGAACCAGAAGCCTGAGATAACCGAAAATCGTGAACGATTTTGATAAGCTCCTGCGAGAAGCTCCTTCCGTGCAAAGTGAAACTTCGGCTGAAATAGAGCCTCAGTTACCACGGATCTGGCCTTGGGCGATTCTCGCAGGGCTGCTCATTCTTGCGTCCGTGTGCATCCACATTTTCTGGCCTGCACCGGCACACAAACATATGGCCCTTTGTAAAAAGGGCCTGACTGAACACTGCTATAAAATTGACCCCACCGCCGAAAATTGAGTTCGTATTTCGGTGAGTAAAATGGTCGGTGGATTTCCTGTTTTCTGGAATCGCTGTTTCTGAACGGATTCTACTGAGAACGAATGTGGAATCACGTCGGACTCACATTTCGTAGATCTTCATCAACAAACTTATCCACAGGGTCTGAACCCACAAAGCGGGGGTCGACGGCGTGCACGATTCTTTTTGGAGAATCGCGTAGAACGCTTGATTTTCTGGGAAAAATCGTGGTGCCGGGTGAGGGATTTGAACCCCCGACCTTCGGTTTACAAAACCGCTGCACTACCACTGTGCTAACCCGGCATCCACAGCCCGGCTTTTTCCACGCCGAGACCCCTTTGGTCAAGCTCCTGAGTGTCGATTCTGTAATTTTATCGTGTCGCAGGGGTCATGAGGCTTGGTGGCGGGGGAAGATGGGAGGAGTTATTCGTGAAGCCGTAGCCGTCTGAAGAAAGCCCATGATGGACTACAGGCGGCTTAGCACAAGCCGACAGAAGTAGCGCTGTTCCCAGCAGGAGAAGACGGGTCATGAGGAAGCCTTTTCATCTGAGTGGCTGAGGGCCTCGGCAATGGTCGTGGCGAGTGCCGTGTAGGCACGGGCAGCTTCGCTGTCAGGTGCCGAGAGGATAATGGGCGTGCCCTGATCGCCGCTGGCCCGGATGTCGGCCAGCAGGGGAATTTCGCCAAGGAAAGGCACGCCAAGACGTTCGGCCTCTTCTCTGGCACCACCGTGGCCAAAAAGCTCAGTGCGGTGATTACAATTGGGGCAGCAGAAATAGGACATGTTCTCCACAACGCCGAGGATGGGGGTTTCCATCCGTTCGAACATGGAAACGCCACGTCGCGCATCCAGCAGCGCAATGTCCTGAGGCGTAGAGACAATAACAGCCCCACCCTTGGCCATCTTGGCTCCAAGCTTCTGGGCTAGTGTCAGTTGGGCATCACCGGTTCCGGGCGGCATATCTATGACAAGGACGTCCAGATCTCCCCAGTCCACTTCTCCAAGGAACTGGGTGAGGGCGCCCATGACCATGGGGCCACGCCAGATCATGGCCTGATGCTCGTCCACCAGATAGCCGATGGACATACTTTTCAGCCCCCAGGCTTCAATAGGGATGATGCGGCCTTCAATGACTTCGGGGCGTGTATTGCGGCCAAGCATCCGCGGCAGGGATGGGCCGTAGATGTCTGCATCCAGCAGGCCGGTCCGGACACCGAGTTTGGCCAGTCCGGCGGCAAGGTTCACAGCGGTTGTGGATTTGCCAACGCCTCCCTTGCCGGACGCAACAGCGACGACGGCTTTTACGCCCGGCAGAAGCGTCTCTGGAGCATGACGGCTGGACGCATTCTGCCGTTTGCCGCCCAGATTGAACGGCCGATGACCGCCCCGGGCTGCGGGAGCTGGTGCGTTGGCCGGTGGTGGCGTGGTAGCGCGATGGGCTGTCAGGGAAATTGTTGCTCCCGTCAAACCTGGAATGCGTGCGATCTCTGCTTCAACCTGAGGTCTGATTGGCTCCATGCGCGACACGTTGTCCCGCGAGGTGGCAAGGGTCACGTGCGCATGTCCGTCGCGAACTGAAACACCTTCCAGCGACGCAAAGGACAATACATTCGATCCAAGGCCAGTTTGTTCGTTGTTCAGAATCTCGGAAATGCGTTTCTCGGCATTGGCATGTGATTCGTCAGAAGAACTGGTCGGGGGGAGATGATCGGTCATGCCAAGACTCTTTTTTCTGGGGGAACGGCCTGTCAGGAAGGAGAAACAGCGTAGCATACGCCCCTCCTGAACTACAGGATGGTGACGAAGGACTGTCTTCTGCGTTAGCGTGTCACCATGAGCAGATTGACCGCCAGCCTTGCCCTGTCCTGCGCCGTTTCCCTGGCGCTGTCCGTTACGACGGTACAGGCCCAGACCGCCCCGCAGCCCTCTCCGGCACCCGTTCCAGCCCCGCGCTCCGTTCCGTCCAGCTTTGCGGATCTGGCAAATCGCCTTCTTCCGTCCGTTGTGAACGTTTCGACGTCTGCTGTGCTCAAGCCTGGTAAGGATGAGGACAAGGGGCCGGACTCCAGTGGTCCGGATGGTCCGCAGGTGCCGCAGTTCCCGCAGGGCTCTCCGCTGGAAAAATTCTTTCACGACTACATGACGCACAAGCCGGCACCGAACCGCCCGCCGCGGCGGATGCAGGCTCTGGGCTCCGGCTTTATTGTCGATCCGGCTGGCATCATCGTGACGAACAATCACGTCATTGAAGGCGCAGATCAGGTCTCCGTGACACTTCAGGATGGTACGGAGCTGCCGGCAAAGATTGTGGGGCGTGACAGTCAGGTTGATCTGGCCGTTCTGGAAGTCAAACCGAAACATCCGCTGCCGGCTGTTCCGTTAGGACACAGCGATGCCGCCAGGATCGGAGACTGGGTGGTGGCCATTGGCAATCCGTTCGGCCTGAACGGAACAGTCACGGCAGGTATCATCTCGTCCCGCGGACGGAATGTCGAACACGGCCTGTATGATGACTATATCCAGACGGATGCAGCCATTAATCGGGGAAATTCTGGCGGCCCGCTCTTTAATCTCTCGGGCGAAGTCATTGGCATCAACACCTTGATCTATGGTGGAGCCGGGGGTGATTCTATCGGGATCGGCTTTGCCATCCCGGCAGATGACGCGCGTGGCATCATCGATCAGCTTCGCAAGACAGGTCATGTGTCACGCGGATGGATGGGACTGAAGTTCCAGAATGTCTCCTACGACATTGCTGAGGATCTTGATTTCCACCAGGCGGACGGCACGGTCGGCAAGGGTGCTCTGGTATCTGAAGTAGGGCCGAAAAGTCCGGCAGCTCAGGCTGGCCTGCAGGTTGGTGACATCATCACTCGTGTGGGCAGTCAGGATGTGACGGGTCAGACCATGCCGCGCATCATTGCGTCCATTTTGCCTGGAACAAAGACAGAGCTGACCGTCTGGCATAAGGGCAGCATCAAGACGCTTCCGATCACGCTGGCACAGTCGCCGAACGCGCCAGATATGCCACCGTCCGACACGCATCAGCCAACACATACGAAAGCAGCTTTTGGCGAGCTGGGTCTGGCAGTACGTTCCATCGATGCGGAAATGCGTACCCAATATGCTCTGACGGATGATCAGCGCGGCGTGCTGGTGGATCGGGTTGAACCCTCCAGCCCGGCCACATCTCGCGGGATTGCCGTTGGGAATGTGATTACGCAGGTTGGGCAGGATCAGATCGACACGCCGGATGCGTTTGCCAAAGCTGTGAGCCATGCGCTGGAACAGAAGAAGAAAGAAGTTCTGCTGTTGGTGCAGGATGATGACGGGCTACGCTGGGTACCAGTTCCTTTTTTGGGGAACTGATCCGCTCAGCTTCTTTGGGTGTGAGGGGCGATGAAGAATTACGTCATCAGTCTTGCTTCCAGGCCAGACCGGCTTGCGCAGTTCAATGCCATAAATGCGCCGTTCCTCGACCAGATTACCGTTTTCCCTGCGACAGATAAAAATGATGTCAGCAAGCAGGCGTGTATTGATGCCGGTATCGTTTTAAATGACGCCGATTATGACGATACGGCGCTTGCCGTCGCGATGTCGCATCTGAGACTATGGCAGCTCTGCCGGGACATCGGAGAGCCCATTATGGTCATGGAGGATGACGTTCATCTGTCTCCAGATTTCTGGAAAGACCGAGAGCAGGCGCTGACCACCAATCCTGATTATGATTTTCTGGCTCTCGGGTTCAACACGGATTGGCCGTTGGAGGTGGCGTTTGTTCCGGGCTCCATGAAGGCGACAATCATTTTTGATGAAGAGCAGCCAAAGTTCTTAAAAGGGCGTGCGTTTTGTTACCCGCAACTCAGCGCCTTCGCAGGCTGTTGCTGCTACGTCATCACGCCGGCCTGCGCAAAATTCTTTATGGAAAATATCTTTCCGATAAAGGGCGGGTATTACCCTTTGCGGTATTTTACATCTCCCGTTTGCCGGGAATTTACCCGCATACGATGGACGAACGTTGGCATTGATGTTGCCATCAGCATGGTTCTGCAAGACGTCAGGTCCTACGTGTGTCTCCCACCAATCGCCATTCCGGGGAATGACTGGTCCAGCTCTTCGTTTGAACGAGGCGGGCACCTGATCTCGCTCTGAAACGGGTGGACGGAAGAACCGGGAAGCTCTTAAAGCGCTCATGACATGATGAGCGCTTTAAAAAAAATCACACAGGCCTGGCTGATGGTCCCGCCGAAGGGAAGCAGTTGGCGAGAGGTTCTGCGACCCGCCACGCGCCAGACCATTCGCGTTCTGGTTTCGATCGTCACAGCCTGGGTTGTGGGCATGACGCTCCATCTTCAGGAAACAATCTGGGCGCTCGTGACCGCGCTGATTGTTACGCAGTCCAGCATAACGCAGACAATGACAACGGCCCGCGATCAGATTACCGGCACGCTACTAGGCGCTGTCGCGGGGATCGTGGCGGTCTTGCTGGAAATGTGGACGGGTCTGCGGTGGCTGCCTTTCTGGATCGTTCTCGCGCCATTGGCCTTTCTCGCAGCCGTTCAGACCAATCTGCGGTTTGCCTGTATCACCCTGATTATTGTGTATTTGTTTCCGAGCGAAGGCAGCCCGTTCCTGCCAATGGTGACGCGGCTGACGGCTATCGTGATTGGTGTGGTCGTCTCTCTGGTGGTGTCCTTCGTGGTATTGCATAGCAGTGCCCGAAAGCAGGCTTTCCATACATCCAGCCGCATCCTGCGACGTTTGGACGGATTGCTGGAAGGCGCATTGGATCAGAAGACGGGCTGGCGGGAAATTGAAACCCGGAACGAAGCCTGTGTAGCCCTCCTGATCGAACTTGAAGGCGCAGTGGAAGAGGCTAGGCGCGAGCGTTTTAGTGATCTGGAGAAGCGCGATCCTGTGCTTGCGGCACTTCCAAGGTTGATGCGGCGGCTCCTGAACGATACGATGCTGGTGGCTCGAGCAATCGCGACAGGCCGTGCAGCAGGGAATACAGGCCTTGTTCCACTCTACAAAAGCCTCAGCCACACGCTGAGAGCATTGGCTCATAGCTGTGAACAAAGATTTGTTCGCAAGCAGGACCGTCATCCGCATCAGCCGGAAGACAAAGACATTCTCGAACTTCTTCCGCGGCTGGAAGAACAGACGCGGCCTGAAATGCGCTTCGTCATGTCTCTGTTCAAGGATGATCTGGAGCGCGCCGTAGGCGTTCTCATGCGAGACGATGCCAGTGCTGCCAAAGGGCTCTAGGCGCCAGTTGATGGCGTTTTTTCGAAACCCGGTCGTGATCTCCCGCGTTTTCTGGAGAGCTCGGTGCATCTGCCCGGAAAACCGGCCCCCGTCAGAGGCTGGTCATTAGGAACGGAGAAATCCATGATTACGCACGAAACCCTCAAGTCTCTTCCCGCCGGTGTGCAGGCTCCGCCCTACGACATCAACGGGATAAAGCCAGGGATCGTGCATTTTGGTGTGGGCAATTTCTTTCGTGCCCACGAGGCATTCTATGTTGAACAAATTCTCAAGGATGATCCCAACTGGGGCATCATTGGTGTCGGCCTGACGGGCGGTGACCGCTCAAAGAAAAAAGCTGAAGAGTTCAAGAAGCAGGATTGCCTCTTCTCCCTGACGGAAACGGCACCGTCTGGCAAAAGCACTGTCCGCGTCATGGGCGCATTACGGGACTATCTGTTGGCTCCGGCAGATCCTGAAGCCGTACTGAAGCACCTCTCGGACCCTGCCATCCGGATTGTTTCCATGACGATCACGGAAGGTGGCTACAACATCAATGAATCGACGGGTGCGTTCGATCTTGAGAATGCGGCTGTTCAGCAGGATTTGAAGACGCCGGAAGCGCCGTCCACGATCTTCGGATATGTTGTGGAAGGACTGCGCCGCCGCCGGGATACCGGGGGTAAGGCCTTCACGATCATGTCCTGCGATAATCTGCGGCACAACGGTAATGTCGCCCGCAAGGCATTTCTGGGTTATGCAAAGGCGCGTGATCCGGAACTGGCCAAGTGGATTGAAGAAAACGCCACATTCCCCAACGGAATGGTGGATCGCATCACACCGACGGTGTCTTCAGAAATTGCCAAGCGCCTGAATGAGGCCAGTGGCCTGAGCGATGATCTTCCGCTCGTTGCTGAGGATTTTCATCAGTGGGTGCTGGAAGACAGCTTTGCTGACGGACGCCCGGCACTGGAGAAGGCCGGCGTCCAGTTCGTCGATGATGTGACGGACTACGAACATGTAAAGATCCGCATGCTGAATGCTGGCCACATCATGCTCTGCTTCCCTGCCGTTCTGGTCGGGTATGAGAATGTTGATGAAGCCGTTCGTGACGCCGATCTGCGTGGTAATTTGGAGAACTTCCTTAACAAGGATGTCATTCCGACCCTGGAAGCCCCGCCGGGCATGACGCTCGAAGGGTATCGTGACAGCGTGATCAGCCGCTTCTCCAACCCGGCGATGGCTGACCAGACCCTGCGAATTTCAGGGGATGGGTCCTCGAAAATTCAGGTCTTCTGGACGGAAACGGTGCGTCAGGCGCTTGAAGGCAAGCGGGATCTATCCCGAATTGCGTTTGGCATGGCAGCCTACCTTGAGATGCTGCGTGGGAAGAGCGAGAAGGGCGGAACGTACGAACCGTTCGAGCCAACCTTCGGTGAGCAGCAGAAGGCACTCGCGAAAGCAGACGACTTTGAGAGCGCTCTGAAACTTCCCGCTTTTGACGCCTGGCGTGACCTTGATCATGCGACGCTTGATGAGAAGGTTATCGCGCTGCGCAAGATCATTCGCGAAAAGGGTGTCAAGGCTGCACTTCCAGTCTGAAACCGGGCAGCCTGACAGGCTTTTTGGCCGCTTCTCTTCAGGGGGAAGCGGTTTTTTTATGGGCTGGCGCCCATCCGTTTCTAGGTGCCGTTTCTCTGCGCCGAGATAATCTGCAAGAGAGCGTCAGCGGCTTTGCTGCGGTAGCGTTCCTTGTGTCGCAAACCGAAGAAGGTGCGGGGCCCAAGATCAAACGGAGCAGCATGAAGTTTTCCGCTGGCGAGGGATGGGGCAACCACAAGGGAAGAGAGAGCAGCCAGTCCGGCGCCTGCCTCAACAGCCGTTCGTACGCTTTCGTTTGATGGAAGAACCAGCCCTTCCTTCAGGGCCTCAGGTTTTACGCCGACAGCCCGCAAACTGGTATCAAGCGATGAGCGTGTGCCCGAGCCACGCTCCCGCATGATCCAGGTCGCATTTTGCAGCCAGCCAGCATCCACATTTTTCGTTCCGAAAGGTTGGGCCTGCACGAGTTGCAAGCGATCTTCCGCGAGTGGCCACTGCGCGAGTGCGGGGTCATCCACGCTGCCTTCGACAATTCCAAGATCCGATTGTCCCTCTCGCACATGCGCTGCGGCCTGCGTCGTATTGCCGATTTCAAGCGTAACGGTGATGTTGGGGAAGGTGGCGCGAAAAGCGACCAGTATTGGTGGCAGCCAGTAGGCTGCGATGGTCTGGCTGGCGACAACCCGAAGACTGCCGCGATTCAGCCCGCTGAGTTCATTTAGTGTGTTTTGCGCCGAAGCTGCGCTTGCAAGAACATTGCGGGCTTCCTCCAGAAAAATCTGGCCGGCATCCGTTAAAGCGATGCCTCGCCCCACGCGATGGAACAGCTTGATGCCATGCCGTTCTTCAAGGGCAGAAATTGCGGCTGAGGCGGTGGATTGCGTGACGTTCAGCGCTCGTGCGGCGGCCGTCATATGTTCGCGTTCGGCGACGCTAACGAAAATGCGTAACTGCTCTAGCGTCATGATCGTCCTCGATAGCAATCAATCGATTTTAACGAACAAAACAACTTAATCAATTTGTTTTATTGATGATTTATGAGCGGATATCTGAAGGGCAGGAGAAAACGATCATGCCCCGATGTCTCGCTGCCCTGAAATTTCAGCCCGCTTATCGCACCCTGCCGGGAATAGGATTGTGCCTTGCGGTAAGCGCTGCTGCATCATTGCTAGAAGCTGGTGAGCAGGTTCTTTTCGGCAAGGTATGGCTGGAGGCGCTCGTACTTGCGATTTTGACCGGAATGGCAGTGCGCAGCCTCTGTTCGCCGGGGAACAGATACCAAGCCGGCATTGCTTTCACTGCGCGCTATTTTCTGGAGATATCTGTTGTTCTGCTCGGAGCGTCAGTAAGTGCGGCAAACCTGCTGGCCGTTGGACCTGTCCTGATTATTGGCATCATGGTGCTCGTGGCGACATCACTCATCATGAGCTTCGGGATTGGACGGTTTATGGGGCTTCCACCCCGCATGGCGCTGCTTATTGCCTGCGGCAACTCGATCTGTGGAAACTCCGCAATTGCAGCTGTTGCACCTGTTATTCGAGCAGACGGAAAAGACGTTGCCGCAGCGATTGCCTTCACCGCAGTGTTCGGCGTTCTCACCGTATTGGGACTGCCATGTCTTGGCTTATTCTCGGGTATGAGTGGCAGCATGTTCGGCGCATTCGCTGGACTGACGGTTTATGCTGTCCCGCAGGTTGTCGCCGCCACGGCCCCTTTAGGCACCATTGCTGTGCAGACAGGCATGATCGTCAAGCTGGTGCGCGTTCTGATGCTTGGGCCGGTGTGTTTCGGGCTTGGACTGGCCTCTCCCGTTTTCTTTTCCGAACGTAAAAATGAAACGTCAGAAAATATAAACGCATCAGTCAGGAAAGGCGGAATTTTCCAGTTTGTGCCGTGGTTTATTCTGGGTTTTCTCGCGTTGATAGCCTGCCGCTCACTCGGGCTAATTCCGTCGTCACTTGGCGGCCCAATCAGTCACATCGCAACAATTTTGACGGTAACGTCCATGGCGGCTCTGGGCCTCGGTGTTGATGCCCGCAGCGTTGCGAACGCTGGCCTGAGAGTGACAGGAGCTGTCATCCTGTCACTGGGCGCTATCAGCTACGGCATGCTGGTATGGCTTCACTTCGGTTAAAGCTGACGGTCCCGCTTGATGCGGTCCCATGCCGCATTGATCCGGGCTACGCGTTCCTGCGCACGCTTGCGCTCCAGATCCGTCATCGGTTTCTGGGCAATAACATCCGGATGGTACTCGCGGATAAGCGTTCGCCACCGAACACGGACTTCCTTGTCTGACGCTGTACGCGTGATGCCGAGAACGCGATAAGCGTCTGGCTCGCCGGTGCTGGCAGCACGGCTGTCGCCACTTTCTGCGCGCGTCCATGCTCCAGACGACAGACCAAACGCACGATGGACACGCTGGAGAAAATCAATTTCTTTCGGATGGAGCTCCCTGGATGCTCCGGCATCCGCACGGGCAATCCGGAAAAGAGCCACCATCAGGTTCTCCAGCGGTGCCTTGTCGTCTCCGTAAGCTGAGCCCATCTCGCGGGCGTACATTTCAAAATCGTCCGTTCGCTCCCGTGCGCGGTCGAACAACATGCCAACTTCGCGCGTATTGTCGGGGGGAAACTGGAAGCAGGTTTTGAACGCATTGATTTCGGAGCGATTGACCGGCCCGTCAACCTTCGCCAGCTTTGCGCACAGCGCCACAAGGCCAATGGCGTAAAGCTGGTCTTTTTTGCCCATGGCGGCCGCAATTTTTGCAGCTCCAAAAAACGCTGCACTGTTCGGGTCAGGACGACCCCGTGCAGGAAAGCGTTCGCTCCACCCCCCGGTGGAAGGATTAAGCAGAGAGCCACTGTCGGCGGCATGCCCAAGGGCTGCTCCCATCAGTGCCCCGAACGGGCCGCCGACTGCGAAGCCAGCAACACCACCGAACATTTTGCCCCAGATAGCCATATCGACAATCTAGCATGGTCCCGGAAACCGGCAAATGACAGATCGGACATGTACCCTCCACAGAAAGAACTGGATCTCCCGGAGGCTTCGGGTGTTGAAGGAGCATCATGAAAAACAAGGTCACCCCAGTTATGTCCGATCAGACCCATCATCTCCGTGTCGCTCAGCCTTCGTCGGCAGACGATTATGAGGAGAAGATGCAGGCTCTGATTCGCAAACTCCCTGAATGGATGCAGAAGACGCTGAGCTGGCTACGGGAGCCAGAGCGCAAATGGATTCGTATTCCGGCCGGTATTCTGTTCATGCTCGGAGGCTGCATGGCGTTCCTACCCGTTCTGGGTGTGTGGATGATTCCTGTAGGTATCCTGCTGCTTTCCGAAGATATTCCGTTCTTCCGTCGTTTGATGGAGAAAGCTCTGAACTGGATCCAGAGAAAGCACCCTGACTGGATGGATCTTCCTCCGAACGCAAAGTGACCCGATCAGTCGTCGCCCGTTTTTCGCGCATCCATAAGGGCTGCAACACGGAGAGCTGAGGCCAGTGGGCGGTCTGGTGTGCGTTTGGCGTCAATCGACGCAACGAGGGCCGCAAAGCTCAAGGCCCGCTCCGTAGCCATCTGATCCAGGACTGCCCAGAATTCCGGTTCAAGGGCCACGGACGTCCGATGTCCTGAGAGCGAAAGGCTGCGTTTGACGAGGTCACTCATGTCAGGCGCTCCAGTGCCCAGCCGGCAGTTTCGGCAATATCGGGATCAGGGTCAGACTGAAGAGCCTGCGCTGAGGGTACAAGGGCAGGATCGTCCGAGTTGCCGATTGCGATCAGAACATTACGGACAAACCGGTTGCGACCTATGCGCTTAACCGGTGATCCCGAAAAAAGCGTGCGGAAAGCTGCGTCATCGAGGGCTGCAAGTTCTGCAAGTTTTGGCTCGATCAATTCCGGTCGGGCCTGAAGCTTGATGTGTCGGGACGCCTCGGCAAAGCGGTTCCACGGGCAGGCGGAAATGCAGTCATCGCAGCCATAGATGTGGTTGCCCATTTTTTCCCGCAGGTCATGCGGAATCGGTCCCTTGTGTTCGATGGTCAGGTACGAAATGCAGCGCCGGGCATCCATGCGATAGGGGCCGAGGAAGGCGTCTGTGGGGCAGGCTGTCAGGCAGCTTGTGCAGGTGCCGCAGCTTCCGCCTTTTGGCTCGGACGGGCTTAAATCCAGCGTGGTGTAGATTTCTCCCAGCAAAAGCCAAGAACCGTGAGTGCGGGAGACCAGACAGGTATGCTTGCCCTGCCAGCCCAGATGCGCCTTTTCCGCCAGAGCGCGTTCCGAAACCGGGGCCGTATCGACGAAGACCTTCACCTGCGTGGTCTCATCGCCCAGCTTCACGACGAACTGTGCAAGATGCTTCAGCATCCCTTTGATGACGTCATGATAGTCCCGATTACGGGCATAGACGGAGATATTGCCCCGATCCGGCTGACGCAGCGTTGCGTCCGGGTCTTCGGCGGGTGCGTAACAGACGGCAAGGGAAATGACGCTGCGAGCTTCGGGCCAGAGGGTCTGCGGATGGCTGCGCTGTTCGATGCGCGTCTCTATCCATTCCATCGTCCCGTGATGGCCCTGTGCAACAAAAGCGCGTAGTCCGGCTTCCACATCCGGGCCAAGCTCCGCCGCGCAGAAGCCCACGGCATCAAACCCCAGATGCCGGGCGTGGTCCTCGATCCGTTCCTCAAGGGAACGTCCGGGGCGGGAGGGGGACGGGCGTGATGTCATGCGCTCAGCAGATGGATGGAAAGCAGAATCAGCAGTTTACGCCATCTTTCCCCCAACGGGCCAATCAGACATGATGGGATGTCTTCATTCTCCGATGAGAGAACCGGTTATGCGTCGTTCCTATGTCACCCTGGATGTTTTCACGGACCAGCTTTTCGGGGGAAACCCTCTGGCTGTCGTGCTGGATGCGGCGGGGCTTTCCACCGAACAGATGCAGAAGATTGCCATTGAATTCGGCTATTCCGAAACGACCTTCGTGCTCCCTGCGGTAGAGGCGGATCATACGGCGCATGTCCGTATTTTCACGCCGGGTGGAGAGCTGCCATTCGCCGGGCATCCGAATATCGGCACGGCTTTCGCCTTGGCGCGACAGGTCGAAGCGCAGGGGCGGGAGCTGCCGGAAACACTATTGTTCGAAGAAAAAGCCGGTTTGGTGCCTGTGCGGCTGGAGCGTGAGAACGGACGTGTCGTTCGGGCGGAACTCATGGCGCCGGAAGCCATGACACGCCGGAGCCGCATGATTCCTGAGAATGCGGCTGCGTGTCTGGGGCTTGAACCGGAAGATATTTGTACGGATCACCACGCCCCGCAGGTTGTTTCGGTCGGGCTGCCGTTCCTGATTGTTGAGCTTGCATCCCGTGACGCTCTGCGTCGCTCTTATGGAGAGCTTGCCGCGCATCGCAGGCTCCTTGCCTCCAACGGGATCAGTTCCGTGTATGCCTACACGCGCAATGCGGGGGAAAGCGCCTTTGAAAAAGGCAGCGACATTCAGGGGCGGATGTTCTCGCCGCTGGATGGCATTGCCGAAGATCCCGCGACGGGGAGCGCCACAGTCGCGGCCGTCGCGTTCCTGTCTGCGCTGGAGAATGGAGCCGATCTGTCCCTGACCTTCACGCAGGGTGTGGACATGGGACGGCCAAGCCTTTTGGATGCCAGAACAGAAGCGGGCAAGGCTTATGTCGCCGGTTCCTGTGTTCCTGTCATGGATGGATTTTTCACTTTGGAAAGCGAAGTCTGAGAACGGTCTGTTGCAGAGTTTATAACGGTCTGAAAA
This sequence comes from Gluconobacter sp. P1D12_c, assembly GCF_018812105.1. Classification (NCBI taxonomy): domain Bacteria; kingdom Pseudomonadati; phylum Pseudomonadota; class Alphaproteobacteria; order Acetobacterales; family Acetobacteraceae; genus Gluconobacter; species Gluconobacter sp. P1D12_c. The sequence goes on along the minus strand of NZ_JACSIQ010000011.1, from coordinate 36,135 downwards.
TGTCTTGTCAGGGGCGTGGGCAGTCGGCATCGTGCCACCATGCGACGCACCCTCCCTTCCGTTCTTGTAGCGGCTGCCCTCTCCCTGACGGCCCTGTCTCCTCTGGCAAGGGCCGAAGCTCCGTCTGCTGTCGAGCAGACTTACAACACCGTTCGAAATGATCCGGTTCGGCTTGGTCTGTTTCTGCGGGCCTTTCCAAAAGGCGCAGATCTGCACAATCATCTCGTAGGGGCGATCTACGCAGAGAACATGCTGAACTGGGCGGCCCAGGATGGCTTGTGCATCTCTCTCAAAAGCCTTGAGATCCTCAGTCATGCATGTCCGCATCCGAAAGAGGGTGAGATGCCGGCAACGGCTCTGGCTGGAAATCCGGATGCTGAAAGTCGCCTGATTGATGCCATGTCCATGCGTGATTTCACGCCGTCTCCGGCTGACCGCTCAGGGCATGACCACTTCTTCGCAGCTTTCAGGCACTTTGGGTCGATCGATGCGGCGCATCAGGGGGATATGTTGGCAGAGGCCATGGATCGTGCCGCCCACGATCATATCACCTATATCGAGCCCATGATTTCACCGGCTCTTCCCGCGATGATCCGTGCTGGCTTCAAACATCCGATGAATGGTGACGATTTCGCCGCTGCTCATAAAGCGCTGGAGCCGGAGATTTCTGCTCTTGTGACGCAGGCCCGTCAGGAAACGGATGCCATGGACAAGCAGGCACAAACGGTTCTGAAATGCGGCACGCCAGAGGCTCATCCGGGTTGCAGCGTGAGTGTTCATTACCTTTTCCAGGTTCTTCGTACGCTGCCGCCCCAGGCAGTCTATGCCCAGCTTGATGCCGGATATGCGGTCGTTAAGGCCGATCCCCGATTTGTCGGCCTCAATATTGTGGCACCGGAAGATGATGCCATCGCCATGCGGGATTACACCCTGCATATGCGGATGTTCCAGTTCCTGTCGCAGGTCTATCCGGGTGTGAACCTCAGCCTTCATGCCGGTGAACTCACTGGCAAGCTCGTCCCGCCGGAAGGCCTGAAGCATCACATTCGGGAAGCTATCGAAATCGCTGGTGCCAAGCGTATCGGCCATGGCGTCGATATCGCATCGGAAGATGATGTTACCGGGCTGCTGGCCGAGATGGCTAAGAAGCACGTCATGGTGGAAATCAACCTGACGAGTAATGACGAGATCCTGAACGTGAAGGGCGCTGAACACCCGCTGCCGCTCTACCGCCGGGCCGGGGTTCCCGTTGCGCTTTCAACGGATGACGAAGGCGTCTCCCGTGGTGATCTGGCGCAGGAATATGTTCGGGCCGCTCAAACCTACAATCTGAGCTATGCGGACCTGAAACAGATGTCCCGGACGGGTCTGGAATATGCGTTTATTCCGGGACAGAGCCTTTGGGACAACCATCAGGTCGGCAAGCCTGTTTCAGCCTGTCAGACCGCGTCTTCATCTCAGCCTGAGAGCGGCCCTTGTGCCGATCTGTTGAAAACCAGCGAGAAAGCCCGCCTTCAGTGGCAGCTTGAATCGCGGTTTGCCGCTTTTGAAACCTCTGCTCCTCACGAAAGCCTTTATCAATGACCCGCCTGAAAACCCTTCTTGGGGCGACTGCCCTGTCCATCCTCGCAGTTTCAGGCAGCGTCTCCAGCGCATCTGCCAAAACGCGGCCTATTCCTGTGCGCGTGGTTGTGGTGACGACCTTCGAACTTGGCAAGGACACGGGTGACACGCCGGGCGAGTACCAGAATTGGGTTGAAAAACTCCCGCTCTCGCAGGAAATTCCTGCGCCCGGTACGGATCATGATGTTATGCACTACAACCCGGAACTGCATGTTCTGGGTATTGCGTCCGGGGAAGGGCCGGAGCACATGGCATCGGCCATCACGGCGCTCGTCCTTGATCCGCGGTTTGACCTGAAACACGCCTATTTCGTGTTGGCCGGAATTGGCGGTGTTGATCCGAAGTTCGGTACGGTCGGCTCTGCAATCTGGGCGCCACGCGTGATTAATGGCGGTCTGTCGCATCTGATTGATCCGCGGGAAATTCCGAAATCCTGGCCGGATGGGTTTACGCCGGTTCAGGGCAGTCTCCCGGATGAGAAGCCGCGTCCGCCTTTGCATTCTGTCAGCGGGGATATGGTTTACACGTTTAACCCGCAGTTCGTGCAGTGGGCCTATGGCCTGACGAAGAATATGACCCTGCCCGACACGCCGGGTCTTCAGGCGTCCCGCGCGCGTTACAAGGGTTATCCGGAAGCCCTGAAGGCACCGTCTGTCATGGTCGGCGACACCATTTCTGGTGAGACCTTCTGGGTTGGCGAGAAAATGAATGCCTGGGCCGAGCGGTGGGTCCGCTACTGGACCGACAATCAGGGAACATTGGCCACGACAGCAGAAGAGGATGTTGCATTCTGTCAGGCACTTGCTGCACAGGCTAAGGCTGGTCGAGTAGATCCCCAGCGTGCTCTGATCCTTCGGACGACCAGCAATTTTGACATGCAGTATCCGGGCCAGACGGCGGCGGAATTGCTGGCGGAAGAAGCGCACGAAGGCAGCTATTCAGCGTTTATTCCATCTGTTGAGGCAGCCTACACGGTCGGAAGTGTCGTTGTGCGCGAGTTGGCCACGCATTGGGACAAATACGAGAAAACCATGCCCGGTGCAGAATAACGACCTGCCCCTGTGTTGAAAGGAAAATGCTCGCCAGATTGAAGTGGCGGGCATTTTTTGCGTGTATGCGCTTAAGACATAGTTTGTCGTGAACAGAACGCTTTAGTTTCGATTGATTGGATTCCCATGACTCTCGACGTTTCTTCCGCCATTCTTCAGCGCCGTGCGACCAAGCATTTCGATGCCGCGCACATCATGCCCGAGAAAGACCTCGAAACTATTCTTGGTCTGGCGCGCCGGATGCCGACGGCCTTCAATATCCAGAACTGGCGCTTTGTGGCTCTCAAGGACCCAGAGTTGCGCAAGCAGGTTCGTGCCGTCTCGTGGGATCAGCCGCAGGTGACGGATGCGTCTGCGCTGATCGTCCTGTGTGCGGACATTAAGGCATGGGAAAAGTCGCCGGAGCGATACTGGGAAAATGCCCCTGACGCTGTGCGGGAGTACATGGTTGGCGCCATTGAGCAGTATTACCGGGGTCGCGAGCAGGTACAGCGGGATGAGGGGATGCGGTCCTGTGGCATGGCTGCTGCTGCCATCATGCTGGTTGCTGAGAGCATGGGGTATGGAACGTGCCCGATGGATGGTTTTGACTTCGATGCCGTCGGCAAGCTCATCAACCTGCCAGAGGACCATGAGATCGTTATGTTCGTGGCCATAGGGAAGGCGGCGTCTGCTCCGAAGCCATCGGGCGGTGCGCTGCCGGTTTCCGAAATCATGATCGAAAACCGGTTCTGATAAAAATCGGCTCTGGACGGTGCTGCTGCATTGTCCAGAGCCTGACGGCCTTAATTCTGACCGGGAATATGCGTTCGGTACGTCGCCCAATGCGCGGTCAGTTCATGGACAACCGGCTCACCGGCACGCTCGTTGTTATCGAACGCGAGCTTCTGGCCGGGCGCTTCGTCCCCGATGCTCTCGGTGATCGGCACGCTTGGGGGCGGCATATCAAAATTGCTCCCTGAGCGCAGAACCATGACGCGGTTCAGATCGACATATCCCAGACGGGCGAGTGTCCGCATATCGAGCTGATAGGTCTGGCTTTCCTCATTGGTCATGACGAATTTGCCCTGATCCTTCGTCCAGAGCTTGACCCATTTTTCCGCCCACTCGTTGCGGGAGGGGCCATGCCAGTAACGAAGCGCCCCAAGCGTTTCACCCATAATGAGCATCGGCGGCTTCTGGGCATTGGGGAAACCTTTCCAGGCCTTCCGGCGCTCGGCAATGGCGGGATCGTCTGCCATTGGAGTGTTTTTGCTCAGGTTGAAGGCCCAGTTCGCCAGCCCCTGATTGAGTGGATACGCCTTGCTGAGTTCCGCCACATCCGTGACAGAGCCATAATGGTTTGCGTTGGCTGGCAGCGTGTCCGGCTTGTCCGCCCCGATGGCGTACAGACCATACGGCCAGCCTTTTGGAACGGTGCGGTCATCGATTTCCCGCAATGCGTCTCCATCTACAACCCAGCGTGCCCAGGCCACACTCCCAACAGACGCGACATTCGGGTTCACGCCGGAAATGCCCGTGAAAATCCAGTAGGTGTGCGTGAGATCATAATGCGGATCAAGCGCAAGCGCGTGCAGGTCAATGCTGCCGCTTTTCAGGGCGATGCCATAAACACCATCCGCATTGCGGCGGAGCTTTTCCTGTACGCCACGAATGGGGCGCTCTTCGTCAAGATGGAGACGCTCCACCCAGTCCTGATATTCGCCAGGCTCATCGCCCTTGTCCGCGCCGACTTCCCAGTTGGCGACAACAAGAACCTTGATTTCTTCCCTATGAGGCGCAGCCAGAGCACTGCCCGCACAGAGAAGCCCGGCAAGAGCCAGGCCAGCATTAAAGCGTTTCAAATCCGTATTCCCCAAAGCCGAAGGTCGTTGGGGAAACACATTATTGGAACAGGATCAGAATGAAAACTTACAAAGCGAGAGAGGGCATGGGCCATTCATCTTCGGTCCAGTCTCCTTTGGACCAGTCCTCGCGCAGTTTGAGCGCCAGTTCGTTCAAAGTACCGTCCACGATAGCGGCACGGATCTGCCGCATCAGGCGCTGGTAGTAGGCCAGATTGTGCCATGTCAGCAGCATTGGGCCGAGCATCTCACCAGCACGGAACAGGTGATGCAGATAGGCGCGGGTGTAACGGCCAGCCATCGGGCTGTCGTCATGCGGTGTCAGTGGGCGCGTGTCTTCGGCAAAGCGGGCGTTGCGCAGGTTGATGTAGCCGCGCTCCGTATAAGCTCGCGCCGTACGACCGGCACGCGAGGGCATCACGCAGTCGAACATGTCTACCCCGCGCATGACTGACCCCAGCAGATCGTCTGGCGTGCCGACGCCCATCAGGTAGCGCGCCTTGTCCTGCGGAAGCATGGGCGTTGTGAAATCGAGCGTCGAGAACATGAGTTCCTGACCTTCACCCACAGCCAGGCCGCCGATCGCATAGCCTTCGAAGCCGATCTCCGTCAGCGCCTTGATGGAATATTCGCGCAGGTCTCGCTCGGTGCCACCTTGCACGATGCCGAACTGGCCATAGCCCTCACGGGCCACGAACGCCTCACGGGAGCGGGCTGCCCAGCGCATGGAGAGTTCCATGGATTTGCGAAGCGCTTCCGGCGTGGCGGGGAGGGCCGGGCACTCATCGAAAGCCATGGTAATCGTCGCATCCAGCTTGTACTGGATGTCCGTCGAGATCTCCGGCGACAGGCGATGCTTGCTGCCATCAATATGGGACTGGAACGTCACACCGTCCTGATCGAGCTTGCGGAGCGCACCGAGGGACATGACCTGAAACCCGCCAGAATCCGTCAGGATCGGGCCGGACCAGTCCATCATCTTGTGCAAACCACCCAGCTTTTGCACACGGTCCGCCGTAGGACGCAGCATCAGATGGTAGGTGTTGCCCAGAACAATGCCTGCGCCTGTGGAGCGAACGGCATCCATGGTCATGCCCTTCACGGTGCCGACCGTGCCAACGGGCATGAAGGTCGGGGTCGGGACGGTGCCGTGGCGGGTGTGCAGATGGCCGGCACGGGCCTGTCCGCAGGTTGCTTCCGGAACCCACGTCATTTTTGTGGCCTGTTCGGTCATGGTGCTCGCTCCAGAAGGCAGGCATCGCCGTAGGAATAGAACCTCAGTCCGTTGGCGATGGCGTAGGCATAGGCCTCACGCATGGTGACGGTGCCGCTGAACGCGCAGACCAGCATGAAGAGCGTCGAGCGCGGCAGATGGAAATTGGTCATGAGCAGGTCTACCGCCTTGAAGCGATAGCCCGGCTTGATGAAAATGGACGTCTCGCCCCGCCAGGGCTGAACCGTACCGTCTTCCTGCGCCGCACTTTCCAGCAGGCGGAGAGACGTGGTTCCGACAGCAACAACACGGCCACCGCGAGCACGTGTTTCATTGATGGCCTGCGCCGTCTCCGCGTCGATCTCGCCCCATTCCGCATGCATGCGATGCTCGGCAATGGAGGATCGGACGGGGAGGAACGTGCCCGCGCCGACATGCAGGGTCAGCGTCCGGCGCTGGATGCCTTTTGCGTCGAGCGCGGCCAGAAGGTCTGGCGTGAAGTGCAGACCAGCAGTGGGAGCCGCCACAGCCCCGCGATGTTCGGAAAAGATCGTCCGGTAATCGCTGTCATCCTGCACGGTTGGCCCGAAAGGACGGTCGATATAAGGCGGCAGGGCCAATGCTCCGACGCGCTCGAGGAATGCATCGAACGCATCCCCTTCGACGGAAAAGCGGATGCTGACAGCGCCATCACCTTCATTTTCCACAACGGATGCCGTGACCGGATCATCGCCAAAATTCAGCGTGTCGTTCGGTTTCAGCTTGCGGGAGTTGCGGGCGAGCGCATGCCAGCTTCCGTCCGCTAGAATCCGGTCCAGCGTGATGCCGATTTTCGCCTCACCGCGTGTAGCGGAAAGTTGGGCACGGATGACGGCCGTATTGTTGGCAATCAGCAGATCGCCTTCCTGCAGCAGGCCAGGCAGATCGCGTATGATCCGAAGATCGGGCGCTTCTCCGGAACGCACATGCAGCAGCTTTGCGCTGTCACGCGGTCTGGCGGGTTCGGTCGCAATATGGTCGCGGGGCAGTTCGAAATCGAACGTGGCGAGTTCATCCGTCATGGGATGCTCTCTAGCAGGTTCAGCCAACATGAAAACGCCGGACCAGCCGGCCCGGCGCATCTTTTCGGTCAAAAGGCGATTTTTTTGGCTTCGACCCTTCAATCGTGGGCTTGTCCGGCGCCGTAATATCGTAATCGCGCGTGTAGCTGCGGGCAGAGGATGTGCCGGTTCCCGTATTGCCGGTCCAGACAACCTTCACGGAATAAGTGTGCTGTCTTCCTGCCCTGATGGCAGGAAGATAAGTATGTTCATGGGGCTTTGGGTAATGCAAAGGCCACGACTTCATCGCTGTTGCGCGTTTTCAGCCCACCATGTCCACCTACAGCCAGCACGACATATTGTCGGCCGTCTTCCCCCATATAGGTCAGTGGCGTGGCATTGCCGCCGGCGTCCAGTTCCGTCTTGAAGAGCGTATGGCCGTCATGCCCATCAAGAACATGGAAGCTTTGATCCGCCAGTGCGCCCATGAACACCAGACCATTCGGTGTGGTCACGCTGCCGCCCATGGAAAAGACACTGGTGGGGAGGCCAACGGGCATCCGCAGCATATTCGTCGGGCCAACATTCTTCGTTGTACCTAAAGCCCTCTCCCAGATGATTCGACGGTGAACAAGATCAATGGCCTGCATTTTGCCCCAGGGCGGTGCGAGGCAAGGGGCACCAAACGGGCCAAGCCAAGGCTTCACGACGGCCGCGAAGGGCAGGCCATGCTGGGGATTGTTCGTGAAAACAGGTTCTGGGTAAGGCTGTGTCCAGTCATGCCAGGATTTGTAGAGCCCTTTGGCAAGAGCTTTTTCCTGCGGCACCAGCGTCATCAGGAACGGAATGAACGTGGTGTTGATATACATGACACCGTGCGTCGGATCGATGGTGCCCCCATACCAGTCTGCCACGCCATCAAACGCTGGAAACCCTACGATACCTTTCTGGCTCGGCGGTGTGAAAAGGCCTTTGTCCCGCATGGAGCGGAAGGCAATACGACAGAACATCTGATCATACGGGGTCGCGCCCCACATGTCGTCTTCTGTCAGACTAGGGCGGCGCAGATTGGGCATGTCGACGGACAGTGGCTGCGTCGGCGAATAGTGCTCGCCTGGCGTGTCACCGGCAGGTACCGGCGTTTCCTGAACGCGATAGAATGGCGCGCCGGTTCGGCGGTCCAGCACGAAGAGTTCGCCCTGCTTGGTCGTTTGTACCAGTGCGGGCGTCAGGGTGCCGTGGGCATCTGGCAGATCCACCAGAGATGGGCCGACCGGGAGGTCAAAATCCCACAGATCATGATGAACGGTCTGGAAATGCCAGCGCTCTTCGCCCGTCGTGATATCCAAGGCGACAAGGGAGCTGTCATACTTCTCGTCAAAGCTCCGGCGCTTGCCACCGAAATAGTCAGGCGTGGCAATTCCAAGCGGGACGTAAACCATGTTTAGTCCGGCATCGGCCGTATAGACGCCCCAGCCATTGGCGGTGCCACGGGTAAAGACTTCGCCCGGATCCAGAGGTTTGTTGGTCGGTGTGCGGCCCATGTCCCAGGCCCAGGCCAGTTGGCCCGTAATAGCATCAAAGCCACGAATAACGCCGGAAGGTTCGCCAACCGTCTGATCATCGTAAACCCAGCCACTCGTCATGATGCGGTTATGCAGCACCATGGGTGGGGAGGTGATGAAGTGAAAGCCGGGCGGAATAGCTCCCATCCCACCCCGGAGATCCACAACGCCATGATCGCCAAAGCTTTCGCAGAGTTTTCCTGTGTCTGCATCCACCTCAAACAGTGTTGGAGGGGAGCTGGAATTTGTTGAGACGATACGATGGGCGCAGTCGGTTCCGGGCGCATTGACGTAGGAAACGCCACGGCAGGCCTGATAGATGTTCTTGCCGAATTCCCCACCCGGCGAATATCGCCAGATTTCCTTTCCGGATGTTGCATCCAGCGCCACGACATCTCGGTGTGGCGTGCAGAAGAACAACCGATTACCGATTTTGATGGGTGTGGCTTCAAAGCTGAATTCCCGCCCGCGGGAGTTTTCGCCAGCACGTGGGAGATCTTTGCTGTGATAGATCCACGCCACTTTCAAGTCGTGTGCGTTGGAAGCATTGATCTGGGTTGGCATGGCAAAGCGGTCTCCGGCCGGAGTGCCACCATAGAACTGCCAGTCATTGGCAGCCTGCTGGTCCGCGCCCGGAAGGGTCGCACCGGTCTCACCGGGGAACGGATTGAACTGCTGGTCGCGTGAGGCGGTAATGTGCCATCCGCAGGCAAACACGAAGACAAACAGTGCCGCGCAGAATGCCATGCCACCTGCAACAACGGGTTTGCCGAAGGAGCGACGTTCCGTGCCCTGGAGCAATCGTCCCGTAATCCATGGACTGAATACCCACAGGCCCATCCCCGCTGGCAGGGCAAGAGGCGGGAGAAGGCGCCAGCCATCAAGGCCTACGCGCCCTAATGCCCAGACAAGCGTGTAAAGCAGGAGGGCGGCATAAACTGCGGAAGCACCGGGGTGAAGCCGGATCATCAGAACGCCGGATGCCACCATGAGAACGCCTGCAATGGCGTAGTAGAAAGAGCCTCCCAGCCCAATTAACCACAGACCGGGTAAAGCCAGCCCTAGGCCGAGCAGAACGAGCAAGATGCCCGTCACAAGGGGCAGGAACGAACTGCGTCTAGGCGTAGGCGGCATGGAATTTTCCTTTGGGGTAACCGAAAGGATTAATCCCGCACGGGGGAGCGCAGTTTCCTAAAAAAGAAAATAGGGCGTTCTTTTACCCAGAACTGTTTCAGATCGACTTCAGTGCGCCACCATCAATACGGATCATGCTGCCGGTTATATAGGCAGCACCCATACTGGTGAGGAAAGCCGCAGTCGCACCGAATTCTTCGACAGTGCCGTATCGTCCAACGGGGATATTGCGGGCCTTTTCTTCCTGAACGGCCTCCGGTGTTTTGCCCGTCTTGCGGGCTTCGGCCTCTGCCAGGAAATGGGTTCGATCCGTTGTGATATGGCCGGGCAGAAGCATGTTGACCGTCACGCCATGGGGCGCCACTTCCGTCGCAAGTGTTTTGGACCAGCCCGCGAGTGCCGAGCGCAATGTGACGGAGACGCCGAGCCTGATATTCGGCTCAACCACAACAGCCGAGGCGATGGTGAGGATGCGCCCCCACTGGCGCTCCTTCATACCGGGCAGTACCGCATCCGTAATTCTGAACAGGCTCAGAACCATGGTTTCAAACTGCTGTTTCCATGTGTCTGTGGAGATGCCCTCAACACCTGATGGGGAGGGGCCGCCAGTATTGTTTACGAGAATGGAAATATCCGGGTGCTGCGTACGGATGGCCTGAACGAATTCTTCGACGGAGGCGCTGTCCGACAGATCAGCCGGCAGTGTAGCCGTCTGAACGCCGTACTGACTGGTAATCGCTGTTGCCGCATCTGTCAGCCTGTCACTGGCGCGCGCAGCCAGAACGATATGGACTCCTTCTGCCGCCAGTGCTTCTGCAACGCCACGGCCCAGGCCGGAAGAGGCGCCAAGAACAAGAGCTTTGCGGCCTGAAATCTGGAGGTCCATATCAAAGTATCCTTAGGAGCGAGGTAAAATTGAGGAAGATGATCGGGTAACGATCAGCGCATCCCCGGCTGCTTCTTGACCGTCTGCCAAAGCGTTTCCAGCGTTTCCAGATTTTGCTCGCCCATTGTTTTACCCTCAGAGGCCAGGCTGGCTTCCATGGCTTCGAAACGGCGCGTGAACTTCCGGTTGCTGCGGCGCAATGCGGCCTCCGGGTCAATGCCCAGCTTGCGTGCCAGACTGGCGACAGTGAACAGGACATCCCCGAGTTCGTCTTCGATCCGGTCGCGGTCTCCGTCCAGTTCGGCTTTAAGTTCGCCGATTTCCTCTTGCACCTTTTCCAACACGCCCGACGCATCATCCCAGTCGAACCCAACGCGCGCTGCACGGCGGCACAGCTTGGCGGCTCTGACCAAGGCAGGCAGGTGCTGGGCCACACCAGCGAGTGCGCCATATTCCGCTTTGGCGTGGCGCTCGGTTTCTTTTGTGCGTTCCCACAGGTCTTCGTCGTGTTCTACATCGCTGAAGATGTTGGGATGACGGCGGACCATCTTGTCAGCGATTTTTCCGGCAACGGTTTCGAAGTCAAATTGGCCTTTTTCTTCAGCCATTTGAGCTTGGAACACGACTTGTAGCAGCAGATCCCCAAGTTCATCCGGTAAGGAATCACTGTCATCCCGGGCGATGGCATCCATCACCTCATACGCTTCTTCTATGGCGAAGGGCGCAATGGTTTCGGGTGTCTGTGCCACGTCCCACGGGCAACCGCTTTGCGGGTCGCGCAGGCGCTTCATGATGTCCAGAAGGCGGTCAATCTGACGGACGGGGTGGGTCTGGGTCATAACAGCTCCTGGGTAATGATCTGGCGTCTGGCCTGACCCAAAAGCATACTCTTTCGTTGCACAGACAGAAAGCACAGAGCGCACGAACCGCTCTCACGGGATGACAGCACCAAGGGTAACGCGATAAGAAGGCCAGCCCGGCTGCTTGGACAGGCCGGACATTTTTTGCAGACCGGATTTTAAATACATGGCCAGGATCTTTATCGACGGAGAAGCAGGAACCACGGGGCTTGGCATACGCCAGCGTATCGAGGCCCTGCCGGAAAGTTACGGTTTCGAACTGCTATCGATTGACCCGGCTCTGCGAAAAGATGCTGAGGCACGTCGTGCCCTGCTGGCGCAGGCGGATATCGCCATTCTCTGTCTGCCAGACGATGCCGCGCGCGAAACCGTTGCTCTGGCAGAGGGGTTGAACGTCCGTATTCTGGATGCCAGTACGGCGCACCGGATTGCCGATGGCTGGGTTTATGGTCTGCCGGAACTGGATGAAGATCAGGGCGCTCTGATCCGCGGTGCGACCCATGTTGCGAATCCTGGCTGTTATCCGACGGGTGCAATTGCACTGTTGCGGCCGCTGGTTCGCGCTGGACTTGTCCCAGCAGATCACTCCATCTCCATCAATGCCGTATCGGGTTACAGTGGGGCAGGGCGCTCCGCGATCGAGGCGCATGAACGGGATGGCGGCCCGGCATTCTTTCTTTACGGGCTGACGCTGGAACACAAACATCTTCCAGAAATCCAGCACTATTCCGGCCTGACGCGCCAGCCGGTGTTCGTACCGTCCGTAGGACACTTTCCGCAGGGCATGATTGTGTCCATCCCGCTTCACCTTGCGGATCTGCCCGGCCATCCGACGCCGCGCGATCTGGAGGCAACGCTTGAAAAAGCTTATCGCGGGTGTGACCATGTCCGAGTTCTGCCGTCTGAACCCAAACTCCTGGCAGATGCGCTGGCCAATACGGACAACATGGAGCTCCGTGTGCACGGCAATGCGCAGGGAGAAAAAGTGGTTCTGACCGCGCGTCTCGATAATCTGGGCAAAGGAGCCTCTGGCGCTGCGATCCAGAATCTGCTTTTGATGCTGGGCCTCTGATTTTCCACGGTTTGGGATTTTTTTTTCACGGTCTGGTCCTTTGCTCAGGAATGCACTAGGGTCTGGGCCGTTCGCGCGAGAGTGGCGGAACGGTAGACGCAGTCGGCTCAAAATCGACCGCCGAAAGGCATGGGGGTTCGAATCCCCCCTCTCGCACCACAAACCGGGCGCACCAGTCTGGCTGCACCCGAGGACCGTTTAGCCCGGAACGAGCATGTCCAAGCCGACTGTCAGACCTTCCCGCCCGTTCTTTTCCTCTGGTCCGTGCGCAAAACGCCCTGGCTGGTCCCTCTCGGCTCTGGATCAGGCCCTGCTGGGACGGTCACATCGTGCCCCTGAAGGCCGTGCGCGCCTGAAGGAAGTCATTACCCGCTCGAAAAATATCCTAGGCATTCCCGCAGACTGGCGTCTGGCAGTTGTTCCGGCTTCGGATACCGGTGCGGTTGAGATGATTCTCTGGGCCATCGCCGGTGAGCGCGGCATGGATGTGCTGTCTTTTGAAAGTTTTTCCGGAACATGGGCGCAGGATCTGCGGGACGTTCTGAAAATCGAAGATCTCCGCGTACTGGACGCTCCTTACGGAGAGCTTCCGGATCTGGCGGCTGTGGACTGGTCCCGCGATGTCGTTTTGACCTGGAACGGTACAACGTCAGGCGTTCGCATTCCGAATGCAGAGGCTATTCCCGTCGAGCATGACGGTTTGATCATCTGCGATGCAACATCCGCTGCTTTTGCGATGGACCTTCCGTGGGATCGTCTGGATGTTGTCACGTGGTCCTGGCAGAAGGCTCTCGGCGGTGAAGCGGCTCATGGCATGGTGGCCATCAGCCCCCGTGCTGCCGCTCGTCTGACAGAGGCCTCCCCACGTCCGCTGCCCAAGATTTTTCGTCTGACGGGAAAGAAGGGTCTGCTGGAGGCTGTGTTCGAAGGAGATACCATCAACACGCCCTCCATGCTGTGCGTCGAAGACGCGCTGGATGGTTTGCGGTGGGCAGAGTCTGCGGGTGGTCTCCCTGCTCTCAAGGCGCGCTCGCAAGCCAGTCTGGCCATCGTAGCGGAATGGGTGGAAAAGACGGATTGGGTGTCCTTTCTTGCGTCCGATCCTGCAACGCGGTCCTGCACGTCAATCTGCCTCAAAATCGTAGCACCCTGGTTCGAGGCCCTGTCGCCTGAAGCCCGGGCCAAGGCCGTCAAGCACCTGACCGGGCTGGTCGCACAGGAAGGTGCAGGCTATGACCTCGCGTCTTATCGAGACGCCCCTGCTGGTTTGCGGATCTGGGGAGGAGCCACCGTTGATGCAGCGGATATTCAGGCTCTCCTTCCGTGGCTGGACTGGGCGTATGAGTGCACGCGCGAGGAGTTTGCTGCATGAGCCTGTATTCCGAGACCCCAAGCGCTGCCCTTCTGCCGTCTGGCTTCTCTGACCTTCTCCCGGGTGAAGCCGAAGCTGAGGCGCGGGGTATTGCCTGCGTCATGGAAGCCTTTTCCCGGCATGGTTATGAACGTGTACGTCCGCCGATGCTGGAGTTTGAAACCTCCCTGCTGAATGGTTCAGGCGGTGCGCTCTCCACTCAGACGTTTCGTCTGATGGATCCAAGCTCTCATCGTATGATGGCCCTGCGGCCAGACATGACGACGCAGATTGCCCGTATCGCCAGCGTCCGCCTTCAGGATGCACCGCGCCCGCTGCGTCTCTCTTATTCCGGAAGCTGTATTGTCATCGGCACGCCAGGACGTGAAGCTGACCGTCAGGTTTCCCAGGCTGGTATCGAACTGATTGGTCCGGATTCCGCACAGGCTGATGCTGAAGTGGTGGCGCTGGGCGCCAGAGCACTTGAGGAACTGGGCATCAAGGGTGTGTCCTTCGATCTCTCGATGCCAGCTCTGGCTCTGGGCCTGATCGAGACTGCTATTCCTGAAGCGGACCGTGAAGATCTGATTCAGGCGCTGAACCGCAAGGATGCAGCGTCTGTTGCTGAACTTGGCGGCTCAATCGCCGACACTCTGGCGGTCATGCTTCAGGCCGCAGGCCCTGCCAGTCGCGCGCTTGATCTGCTCGCCTCTCTCGACTTTCCGGCGTCCGTCCGTCCGCATTTCGAGCGTCTGGTTGCCTCCGTTGCCGCTATTCGCGAGCGCGCACCGTCCCTGCGTCTGACGGTAGATCCCGTGGATTTCCGCGGATGGCAGTATCATACCGGGCTATGCATCACTGTCTTTTCCACCACCTCGCGTGAAGAGCTGGGTCGTGGTGGACGGTATATTGCGGGTCAGGAGCCAGCCTGTGGTTTGACGTTGCGTCCGCAGGCGCTGTTGCGTGCGGCTCCTGTGCCGCCGTCCCGTCCGCGGTGCTATGTGCCCGTTCGGTTGGAGAATGAGGCCATGGCAGCCCTCCATGCTCAAGGTTTTGCGACGGTTTCTGCACTTGAAGTAGATGCAGAGCCTGATGCCGAAGCGCGCCATCTGCGCTGCACCCATGTCTGGCGGAATGGCGCAGCGCACGCGCTCTGACCCCCAGTTTTTTCTAATTTCTGCTCTGCATACCAAGTCGAGGAAGCCAGCTCATGTCCAACGTCACCGTGATCGGAACCCAGTGGGGGGACGAGGGTAAAGGCAAGATCGTGGACTGGCTTGCCAGCCGCGCTGATATCGTTGTCCGTTTCCAGGGTGGTCACAACGCCGGTCATACGCTGGTTGTCGGCGATCAGGTCTACAAGCTGTCACTACTGCCATCGGGTCTCGTGCGTGGCCAGATTGGCGTGATCGGCAATGGCGTTGTCATTGATCCGAAGGCGCTGATGTCTGAAATTGACCGCGTAACGGCGCAGGGCCTGAAGGTCACGCCGGAAACGCTGTGGATTGCTGAGAATGCTCCGCTGATCCTGCCGGTACATGGTGCGCTGGATCGTGCGCGTGAAGCTGCTCGTGGGGATCGCAAGATCGGCACAACCGGCCGCGGTATCGGCCCGGCTTATGAAGACAAGGTTGCCCGTCGCGCCATTCGCGTCTGTGATCTGGCCGAGCCCGATACGCTGGACTGGAAGCTGGACGAAGTGCTTCTGCATCATAACACGCTGCTGGCGGGTCTGGGTGCTGAGACCTTCACGAAGGAAGAACTCAAGGACTTCCTGACGGAATTCACACCGCGTCTGATGTCTTTCGCATGCCCGGTCTGGGATCGTCTGGACGAAGCGCGTCGTGCTGGCCGTCGTATCCTGTTTGAAGGTGCACAGGCCGTTATGCTGGACGTCGATCACGGCACCTATCCGTTCGTGACGAGCTCCAACACGGTTGCTGCGGTTGCTGCGTCTGGCAGTGGCGTCAGCCCGTCTTCCATCGGCTTCGTTCTGGGTATTGCCAAGGCCTACACAACCCGCGTGGGCGAAGGTCCGTTCCCGAGCGAACTGTTCGATGATGTTGGCCGGACGATCGGTGAGCGTGGTCATGAGTTCGGCACCGTTACTGGCCGTCCGCGTCGTTGTGGCTGGTTCGACGCGGTCATGCTGCGCCGTGCAGCCCGCGTTGGTGGCGTCACGGGTATTGCTCTGACGAAGCTGGACGTGCTGGACGGTCTGGAAGAAATTTCGATCTGCGTTGGCTATGAGCTGGACGGCAAGAAGATCGATACCTTCCCATCCGCTCCGGGTGCACAGGCGCGTGTGAAGCCAATTTATGAGACAATGCCAGGCTGGCAGGAAACCACAGCGGGCGCCCGTTCCTGGGGTGAGCTGCCGGCACAGGCCATCAAGTATGTTCGTCGCATTGAAGAGCTGATTGAAGCTCCGGTTACGCTGCTGTCCACCAGCCCGGAGCGGGATGACACGATCCTGATGCGTGACCCGTTCGAAGACTGAGTTTTTTCTGAACGGGAAACCGCCTGTCCGTTAACGAAGCCTCAATTCCTGTCCGGCATAGAGTGTCAGACAGGAATTTGATGGAACGGACATGGATTACACTCAGGGAGATGACCGCCCCGAACTGCTGATCGCAGACCGTTACCTGGTGAATACGAGCCAGAAACAACCTGACCTCAGCGGCTGTCCTGCCTGGGTGGCTCAGGATATTACAGCCACAGGTTCAACCTGGCTGGCTCTGGCACCGTCCATGCCATCTCCTCATTTCTCCGATCTTATGTTTTTCCGACATGAGAGTGTTATCGGCCTGCATGCCCATGAATATCATGCAGGCTCGCTCTGGGTGCTATGTCCGCACCCTCCCGGACCGTCCCTGAAAGACAATCTGGGTGTCTGGTCTGAAAGCCAGATCATTGATGGGGTTATACGCCCTATTGCCGATGCTCTTGAGAAGCTTTCCTCCATGGGGCTGACCTGTCGTGGGATCCGGCCAGATAATCTGTTTGTTGGGCAGGGGCTGCATCAGGTGGTCGTTGGCCCGCTTGGGGTTGCCTGTAACGCAGAAGCGCAGCCTGTCCTGTTCGAGCCTTTGTCTTCCGCAGTCTGTCATCCAACGGCGCGGGGAGGCGGGACAATTGCCTGCGACATCTTCTCATTGGGAGTACTGGTTCTTTCCCTTTGCATCGGGGAAGTGCCCCTGAGGGGCCTGTCAGATAACGAAATTCTGCAACGACGTTTTGAAGTGGGGTCTGCCGAGGCCTACATGCAGGGGCATAACGTTCCTGCAGGTCTGGTCTCTCTTCTGGAAGCCATGCTTTCAGACAGGCCCGAAAACAGACCTTCTCCCAATGACCTTATAACCATTGCGCCGAGCAAGCTGTTTTCAATCCGGCCCGATATTCCCGCGCGCTCGCCTCTGGTCATTGGCGGTGTGGAGGTCAGAACACCACAGGCACTGGCATGGTATGCCGGGACATATCCCAATGAGTTCCTGTCTCTGCTTCAGCGAAAAATTGTCAGCCAATGGTTACATCGAGAGCTGGAGTTGTCGGTCATGTCCAGCCTGATCGAACAGGCTGGAATTGCGTTTTTGCCATCTAGCGGAAACAAAGCCGTAGATCCGACGACAATGGTTGTGACACGGGCCATTGCCATTCTGGACCCCGCAGCTCCAATGTTCTGGGCCGGACATTGGTTCTGGCCATCCGCCATTCCTCATATGCTGGCATGTGCCGAGGCCGGACGGTTTCCGCCTGAAGAGCAGCGCAATATCCGTGGGATAGCCGGCTTCCTGATGACGAGCCCAGAAGTGTTTGATGTTCCTTCGCTGCCCGCATTGCAGGCAAAGCAGATCAATGATCTCGCGACTGATGCCCGCCGAACGGGTGCAAAGGGAATGGAGCAGATCCGTCGTGTACCTTACGATGTGAATGTCTATCAGCCCTGTCTGTCTTCTCGTTGCCTGAAAGAACGGATCTCGTTGTCGGCAGGTCTGTTGCAATGGCTGGATCGGCACGTTTCGGAACAGGAGCTTTCTGCCGACGACCTGGGGCGTTCAGGCTTTCTGGACGATCAGATGCGGACTTTTCTGGAAAGTCATTGCGCGCGCCAGGGGATCATCCCACTTGCGCAGTCCCAGAAAGCGGGTCTTCCGTCCTGGCTTTCGGATCTGACATTGATGGCTGCGGCCCAACGCCGTTTCGACAAGACGCCCCTCAGTACTGTGGCAAAGCGGGCGCTTTCCTTGCTGGAAAACGAGCTTAAGCAATGGCGAAGCAAAACGACGAGAGCAAAGCGTCGTGCCCGGCTTTTTCAGCTGGCCGAAACGGGAAATCTTACGAAGTTTCTTGATAACGTCACTGACCCAGCCGGCTTGCAGCATGATCGCAAGTTGGCTCGACAGGCTGAAGCAGAGATTGCCCATCTTGAGAAAGTTCTCGAAGAGGAGCCTGTCCGCAAAGCTGTCCATGAAAAACAGGCTCGCAATGCTGGGGAGTTCTTCTCACTCTTGATCGGGATTGCTGTCGCGATGACCAGTATCTGGCTGGAGTTCTGTGAATGACCCGCCAGTCAGTGCGATCGCGCGTGACAGAGGCCAGTTTCAAATGGTGGCATGGCCTCATCCTTGGGCTGCTTTTGGCATATGTGCCGGGCAGTCTGCTTGTGGGCGGTGTTCTGCTGCTGCCGCTGATCGTGCTCCGGTTCATCGATCCGGATGCTGATCGGCAGCGGATCATGATCGTTCTGTTTTATCTGGGGGCTGTCATGGTTCATCCCTTGAGGGAAGCATGGTTGTCGCATGGGGATTGGGAGGCCTGCACCCAGCAAATTATGCAGCCAATGCTGCTTGTGATGGACTGGATGGCCGTTGGTGTGGCGTGGCTGGTCGCTGAAGCGTCTGCCATTGGTGCCAGACTTTGGTATGCGGATTATGTTCGCAGAGAGCGCAGGGCCATCGAAAAGAAGATCGACGCCCTGCGAGAGGAATGGCTGACTTCAGACGGTGAGAGACAGCCCTGAAAGGGCTGGTTTTTTCAATCTTCCGGGGTTTCTTCTTCTGAGGGGCTCTCGACAAGCCGGGAGGCAAGATCTCCCGTAGC
Source organism: Gluconobacter sp. P1D12_c (assembly GCF_018812105.1). Lineage (NCBI taxonomy): Bacteria > Pseudomonadati > Pseudomonadota > Alphaproteobacteria > Acetobacterales > Acetobacteraceae > Gluconobacter > Gluconobacter sp. P1D12_c. The sequence continues at coordinate 17,398 of NZ_JACSIQ010000011.1, read as the reverse complement.
TCCACCCACAAGACCGCGCGCATAATCCTGAGCTGAGAACGGGCGCAGGTCCTCGGCCTGTTCGCCGACCCCGACCATGTGCACGGGTAATTTGAACTGTTCTGCAAGTGCGACCACAATTCCACCGCGGGCAGAGCCGTCCAGTTTGGTCACGATCAGGCCTGTCACGTTCACCAGCTCACGGAACACCCGCACCTGCTCAATGGCGTTCTGACCGGTCGTTGCGTCCAGCACCAGCAATACGGAATGTGGAGCGGTGGGATCAAACTTCTGCATGACGCGGATGATCTTGGCCAGCTCTTCCATGAGCGCGCCCTTATTATGCAGGCGGCCGGCCGTATCGATGAAGAGAAGGTCTTTGCCTTCTTCCGTGGCGCGTTTGATGCCGTCATAGGCGAGGCCGGCAGCATCTGCTCCGTGTTTTCCCGCAATAACGGGCACATCTGAGCGTTGCCCCCAGACCTGAAGCTGTTCGACAGCCGCAGCACGGAAGGTATCTCCCGCCACGAGCATGACGGATTTGCCTTCTTCGCTGTAATGACGGGCCATTTTGCCGATGGTTGTGGTCTTGCCTACACCGTTGACGCCCACCACGAGAACGACATGTGGCTTCTTCTTCGGATCAGGTTCAAACGGGATCGCAACGGGCTCCAGAACCCGCGCAATCTCTTCGGCCAGGGCATCGCGAATTTCGTCACTTGTGACGTCCTTGCCAAAACGGGAGCTGCGAAAGCTCTCGATGACACGCTCTGCTACGACAGGCCCCAGATCTGCCGCGATCAGTTCGTCTTCGAGTTCTTCAAGAGCGGCATCGTCCAGCTTGCGATGCGTGAACACAGCTCCGAGACGTGAGCTCGAGCGTGAAAGACCCTGTTTGAGTCGTGAGAAAAATCCAGCCATTTACGGGAGTTCGGACAGGTCAGGCCTAACGTCAAGTCTGTAGCGTCGATTTCCTGAAGGCAAACGCGCCGCAGGGTGTTTGTTACAGATCTTAATTGTGCGATCTGACACTCTCTTCGGGGCAGGATCGCGCCGCAGGTCTTCTTCTGGAATTTGTTTCCGACCAGATTCGTTATAATAGCCAATTTCTAAGCGAGGGTACGTCCCAGCAGATGCCCTTCTGATACACCTTGGATAGCAAGCGGAATGATGCTGCCTCGAGGCGGAGGGGAGGCGTTGTCTGCTAGGCGGACAGCAGCAAACTCGGGAGAATGGCCCCGGTCTGGTGTTTCGATCAGGACGTCTACAGTCTTGCCAATGAACCTTTCAAGGAAGGTATCGCGATTGGCCTCGCCGACTGCACGAAGGCGGGCTGCTCTGTCCTGGCGCTCTCCGTTAGGAACCGCAGGCATTCGGGCGGCGGGCGTGCCGGGGCGTTCGCTGTAGGGAAAGACATGCAGGAACGGGATAGCCTGCTCTTCGATGAAGGAGAGGGTTTCGTTGAAAAGCGTGTCTGTTTCTGTCGGGAAGCCCGCGATGAGATCTGCACCAACACCAATGTTCGGGCGTAAGGCGCGAGCATGTTGGAGCATGGACGCGACCTGCGTGGTGGTGTGTCGGCGTTTCATGCGCTTGAGGATGAGATCAGAACCAGCTTGAAGAGACAGATGCAGATGTGGCATCAGGCGGGGCTCGTTTTCCAGAAGCCACCAGAGGTCCCGATCTCCCGTTTCCGGATCAAGAATGACAGGGTCGATGGACGACAGGCGCAGACGTTCGATGGCGGGAACGTCCTGCAGGAGCGTCCGGCACATCCGGCCCAGACCTTCGCCATCTGTGCCTTGCCATGAAGCAATATCAACACCTGTGAGAACGATTTCACGATGCCCTGCCTCAGTCAGGGCGCGGGCTCTCGAAATAGCTTCCGTTGTGGGGGTAGAGCGGGAGTCTCCCCGGCCATAGGGGATGATGCAGAACGTGCAGCGATGATCGCATCCCTGTTGGACCTGAAGCAGAGCACGGGCATGCCGTGATGGTGGAAGGCCGGGCTTGCTGTCACCCCATGTGGTGGGCTTGAGCTTGTCAGCGTTGGGCACAACCCGCACCACGCCGGGTAGCTCCATCCAGCGTTTGGCGTCAATTTCCGACGCGCAGCCTGTCACGACTATTTTTGCATCCGGGCGCTCGCGGTGAGCGCGGCGGATGGCCTGCCTCGCCTGTCGCTCTGCTGTGGTCGTGACGGCGCATGTATTGACGATGATGGTGTCATCCTGCCCACGGGCGTGATGCGCCATGCCGTCGCTCTCATGCGCGTTGAGACGGCAGCCGAATGTCAGGACAGAAGGGGCAGTCACGGAAGCTTGCCATGGAAAACGGTTGTGGCCGGTCCGGTCATCAGGACGTCCCCATTTTCCTGCCAGGTGATTTCCAGGTCTCCACCGTCCATGGTCACGAGGCAGGTCCGGTCTGCCAAGCCTCGACGTACGGCGTTCACCACGGCAGCGCAGGCTCCAGAGCCGCAAGCCAGTGTTAAACCCGCACCGCGTTCCCAGACGCGCAGACGCATGTGACCGGGGGTGATGAGATCTGCAAATCCGATATTGGCGCGCTGCGGGAAGAGCGGAGACTTCTCGAGAGAAGGGCCGAGGTCTTCTGCGCGCGATACGTCGCCGAAAACCGTTGCATGAGGATTTCCCATGGAGCAGGCGGCTGCATCATGCAGGGGCAGGTGAAGTGTGTCGCAATCCTTGGACAGCGGCACGTCCTGCCAGCCAATCCGGGGAGCACCCATGTTCACCGTGATGCGATCGCCATCCTGTGACGTAAGGAGCAGTCCGGCCCGGGTCTGGAGAACGGGATTGTTACCAACGAGACTGGCAACACACCGCGATGCATTCCCGCAGGCGCCGGATTCCGACCCATCAGCATTGAAGAAACGGACCAGAACATCCGCACCTTCCAAGGTTGGGGCAGAGAGCAGGACGAGCTGGTCGCAGCCGATGCCGAAGCGTCTGTCGCACAGGTGCCGGATGGTGGCTTCGTCAAGGGCGGGGTCGGTTTCGCGGCCATCAATGACGATGAAATCATTGCCCAGGCCGTGCATCTTGGTGAAAGAAAGGGTCATGATGGTGCCTCCCATAGAGCATCCTGCGGGTTGACGCACGAGGAACATACCCTCATTTCGACAGGTCAGTCAGGAGGAGATGGACATGAGCGGCACGGAACAGGTTGAAGGTTTTCACGCAGCAGCGTTTACGCGCGTCAATAATGAACCGGATACGATCTTCTATGCGCAGCGTCTTCCGGATTCGCTGATGGACATGGGGGCCCGCACGGCGGTTGCGGCACTTTACCAGACCTCTCTTCCTGTTGGAGGCACGGTTCTGGATCTGATGGCAGGATCGCTCAGCCATTACCCGGAAGAGGCCCGGTTTCAGGACGCCATCGGACTGGGAGCGTCCAAGGCTGCGCTGGACGCCAATCCTGTGCTGACGACACGGATCGTACAGGACCTGAACGCAGATCCCATACTGCCATTCGAAGACGACACAATCGACGCCATAACGCTGTGTGACGGGGTGGCATACCTGACGCAGCCGTTGAAAGTCCTGACGGAAGCCCTCCGTGTTCTGAAGGAAGGGGCTCCTCTGATTGTCACATTCTCAGATCAGTTTCATCAGCAGAAAGCTGTTGCAATGTGGCAGGCTCTGGAGCCAGAAGACCGCGCACGTCTTGTCAGTGTTCTTCTTTCGAAGGCTGGTTTTGGGGAACTCGACACAGGTGAAGTCGTTCCTCCGGAAGATCTGACGGCGTGGCGTGACACGGTTCGGGCGGTTGTCGGGCGGAAGCCCAGAGGCTGATTTTGCCTGATTCGCAGGTTCGGATGCGTTACTTCTGGCATTTATGCTCGGAAGTCTTTATGCAGCGGCATCCCAGCCGCCGCTTTTTGCCGTCGGCGTGACGTTTGCCGAGTGTTCATTAAATATGCCTTTCCCCGATACTCATCCTGCCCTTCTGCGCGCCCTGACGGCGCGTGGCTACGAACAGCCCACTCCCGTTCAGGAAGCAGTTCTGCAGCCAGGGCTGGAGGATCGTGATCTTCTGGTTTCCGCCCAGACGGGTTCAGGCAAGACCGTAGCTTTTGGTCTGGCTATTGCGCCGACGCTGCTTGGTGAGGCTGATCGCCTCCCGCCGTCGCCACAGCCGCTGGCTCTGGTTATTGCCCCGACGCGTGAACTGGCCCTTCAGGTCCAGTCCGAACTTGAGTGGCTCTATGCCGAGACCGGCGCTCGTATCGCGAGCTGCATTGGTGGCACGGATGCCCGCCGTGAAGCCCGCGACCTCAGCCGTGGCGCCCACATCGTTGTGGGAACGCCAGGCCGCCTTTGTGATCATCAGTCCCGTGGTTCGCTTGACCTGTCCGGTCTGCGCTGCGTCATTCTCGACGAAGCTGACGAAATGCTGGACATGGGCTTCCGTGACGAGCTCGAGCAGCTTTTGGATGCGTCCCCATCCGAGCGTCGCACCCTACTGTTCTCGGCAACAATTGCGCGCGAAATCGCGTCTCTTGCCAAGCGCTTCCAGAAAGATGCCAAGCGCATCGATACGGTTTCCGGCGCCAAGCAGCATTCTGACATCACCTATCGCTGTGTCGTGACGGCTCCGCAGGAAATCGAGCGTTCCCTCGTGAATGTTCTGCGTTTCTACGAAAGCCCGACGGCTATGGTGTTCTGCAACACCCGTATGATGGTCGGTCAGGTGCAGGCAGCTCTGCTGGAGCGTGGCTTTGCGTCCGTCGCTATCTCCGGTGAAATGGGCCAGAACGAGCGTAGCCGTGCAATTGAGAGCCTGCGCTCCGGTCAGGCTCGCGTCTGTGTCGCGACTGACGTTGCTGCCCGTGGCATTGACGTGCCAGCGCTGAACCTCGTGATTCATGCCAGCATCCCGACGGCGTCTGAAACCCTGCTGCACCGTTCTGGCCGTACAGGTCGTGCGGGTCGGAAGGGCACCAGTGTGCTGATGGTGCCGATGAACCAGCGTCGTCGCGCTGAGCGTCTTCTGGCCATGGCACGGGTCAATGCTGAGTGGGAAGCCGTTCCTACGGCTGACGCGATTGCCGCTCAGGACACGAAGCGTCTTCTGGACGATCCGATCCTCGCCAACGCCTCGGAAGATACGACGGATGAGCTGGTTCTGAAGCTGGCTGAAACCTACGACGCGAAGAAGCTCGCAGCAGCGCTGGTGCAGATGTACCGTGCTCGCCTGCCGAACGTTGAGCAGATCCGTGCGATGTCTGTTGAGGCTCCACAGAGCCGTGGCGATCGTCCGGAACGCGCACCGCGCGAAGAGCGCATTGTGTCGGGCGAGTGGTTCAAGATGAGCGTCGGCCGCACGGAGCGCGCTGATCCGAAGTGGCTGATCCCGCTGATCTGCCGTCTTGGTAACGTTCAGAAGCGTGACATCGGCAGCATCCGCATCGAGCAGGATCAGACTTATTTCCAGATCACGGATGAGAGCGTCGAGCGCTTCAAGTCCTGTGTGGCTGGTGCTGAGCCTGACGAAGTGACGATCGAGCCGTCTGCTGAGCCTGCCGGTGGCAGCAGCTATGGTTCCCGTGGGCGTAACCCGGGCGAAGGCAAGCGCTTTGGTCGGTCCGGCGGTGGTGCTGGTGGCGGCTTCAAGGGCGGCCCGCGCGGTGGCGGTGCTGGCGGCGGTTACAAGGGCCGTGGCGGTTCCGGTTTCGGTCGTCCGAAGCCGGGCGCTGGTGGCTCATCAGGTGAAGGTGCGAGCCGCAAGCGTCGTTCCTGATTTCTGATTTCACGTCAGAACTGAAAACCCCCGCCGGAGTGATCCGGCGGGGGTTTTTCTTTATTATGTCCTGGAAGACCCTTCTGCGAGAAGGGCATCACGGGCGGCCCTCAATGTGTCAGAGAGCTTTTCTTCGGGTACTTTAAGGTGAAGTTTTTCCATGGTTTCCAGCAGGGCCTCGGCGACCATCAAGCGGGCTGCCCATTTATGGTCAGCCGGGATGATGTGCCAGGGGGCTTCCGGAGTGGACGTTGCCTGAATGACAGCCTCGTAAGCTTTGGTGTAATCCGGCCACTTCTCACGCTCGGCTAGATCCGACGGAGAAAATTTCCAGCGCTTCTCGGGTTGGGTCAGGCGTTTGAGAATGCGTTTCTTCTGCTCATCCGCAGAGATATGCAGAAAGAGCTTTAGAATGATGACGTTCTGGTGCGTCAGGTAGCTTTCGAAGTGCCGGATGTCTGCCAGTCTCCGGTCCCAGAAGCCGGGCTCATCCGGGTTGAGGCCGCGTGCTCTGACGATGTCCGGATGGACACGTGCGATCAGAACATCCTCATAGTGGCTGCGATTGAAAACCGCGATTTCGCCACGGGCTGGCGCCATCAGATGGACGCGCCAGAGGTCATCGCGCTTTTCCGCGGCACCAGCGGGTGTCTTGAAGGATGTGACGTGAAAGCCCTGTGGGTTCAGACCGGAAAAGGCATGGCGGATAGCGCCATCCTTTCCTGCCGTATCCATCCCTTGCAGCACGACCAGAATACCGTGGGACCCATGGGCCGCCAGACGCCCCTGCAGAATAGCCATCCGGTCCACGCAGTCCCGGATGCGGGTATGGGCACTTTTCTTGTCGTGCCCAATCCGGTCATCAGTTCTGAAGTCGGTCAGTTTGAACTTCGTGCCGTCCGTAATTGTCAGGCGCGAGGGAATACCGCTTTCAGCCAACATGACGGTTCACCGCAAGGCCACCAGAAGCCTGACAGACAGGCATGATCTCCATTGTGTTAACGTTCATGTGCCATGGCAGCCCCACGAGCCAGGAGACTGTTTCTGCAATGTCCTGCGGTGTCAGGGGCGTGGTGTCTTTGTAGACAGCGGCTGCCTTGTCGTCGTCCTTGAGGCGAACAGAGCTGAATTCGCTTCCGCCACACAGACCTGGTTCAATATCCGTGACGCGGATGCGCTTGCCTAGAAGATCCGTTCGCAGGTTCTGGCTGAACTGCCGCACGAACGCCTTCGTGGCGCCATAAACATTGCCGCCAGCGTAGGGGTAGAGGCCCGCAGTGCTGCCGAGCATGATGACATATCCGGAGTTGCGCTCGACCATTCCGGGCAGCAGTGCGTGGGTCATTTCCACCAGACCGGAGACGTTGGTGGCGATCATCGTTTCCCAGTTATCGATCTTGGCTTCCTGTGCTGGCTCCATACCGAGCGCTAGGCCCGCGTTGTTGACCAGAACGTCCACGGTTCGCCAGTTTTCCGGCAGGCTGCCTGGCAGTGCGCGGAGTGCGTCACGGTCCGTCATGTCCAGAGGGAAGGGGAGAAGATTGTCTCCGAGTTCGGCTTTCAGGGCCTCAAGACGTTCTGCCCGTCTTCCTGTGGCGATGACGCGATGGCCATCCTGTACGAGGCGTGTGGCGATGGCGTGTCCGAAGCCGGCAGTGGCACCGGTCACAAGAACGGTAAGGGACATGAAGACCTCCATAAAACTCTCGACATGGGAACGCTTGCAAAGAGGCACGAGATGCACCCATTTGTAGAGAATGAAGAAAACACTCGCCGGACAGAATGACAACCTGACAGGCATGCTCCTGGTTGCGGCGCCGCAACTGGCGGAGACAGTCTTCGCCCAGAGCGTGATCTATCTCTGTGCTCACTCCCCCGAAGACGGGGCGATGGGGCTGATTATCAACCGTCGTCTGGCCCAGCCGGGTTTGGATGATCTTTTTGCGCAACTCGGAATCGAGCCTAACCCTCCGGAACGCCGGATTGCCGTCTGTATGGGTGGCCCCGTCGATCATTCACATGGGTTTGTTCTGCATTCGACAGACTGGAACGGAGAGGGCAGCCTGGGCGTCAATGATCAGGCGACGTTGACGGCCAGTCTGGATGTGCTGCGGGAGCTTGCTGCGGGGCAGGGCCCCAAGCGGGCGTTGATGGCTATTGGCCATGCGTCTTGGGCACCGGGTCAGCTTGAAGAAGAGATCCTGAGGGATAGTTCATGGCTGGTTGCGCCGGCCAGCGATGAGATTGTCTTTGGCATGGATCATTCGAAAAAATGGGGAAAGGCACTGGCGGCCATCAACATTGATCCGCTGCTGCTCTCCTCCGCGATGGGTGAAGCCTGACCGATTTATTCGGAGCAACGACTTTTGACAGACATGAGGATTTTCAGATCATGAATCAGACAACCCGTATCCTTCACGTTTATGAGCACTGCCCGTTCTGCGTGAAGGCCATGATGATTTTTGGCCTGAAAAACATCCCGTTCGAAAAGCGTATTTTCCTGAATGACGACGAAGCTGGCCCGATCAGTATGGTTGGGAGAAAGGTTGTCCCGATTCTGGAGGAGAACGGTCGATACATGCCGGAGAGCATGGATATCGTCTCCCATATTGATGGAGTTGGCGCGCCGGTTCTGAACGGACCGGTTCGCGAGGACATTGCAGACTGGCTGCGTGCAAGCAGCAAGGCCACGTATCGGCTCTTCCTGCCGCGCGCAGTTTGCGCACCCTTGCCTGAATTCGCGACAACGTCTTCCCGGGCGGGCTTTATTCGTCGCAAGGAAGAATCTACGGGCCCGTTCTGGGAAATTCTGGCAGATGGCTCAAAGGAAATTGCAGAGCTGAACGCATTGCTGGAAGAGCTCGAGCCTCTGATCCAGTCTCCAGAAGCCGTGAATGGCACGCTTTCCACAGACGATATCCATCTGTTTGCTCAGCTTCACAGCATGTCACTCATCAAAGGGCTGCGTTACCCGCTCGGGGTTGAGGCTTACCGTCAGACCATGTCTGAAAAATCCGGCGTGAGCCTGCTGGATGGGTTCGCGGCCTGACGGAAGGCCATTGCAGGACATTTTGAAACCGTCTCGTCGGATGGATGGAAATGTCCTGCAACGCTCCGGCTAGGCATCCACTGTCCGTATGGTTACGATTTCGCATCTGATGCAGGAGAAGACGATGCGGAATACGATTGGCGCAGGATTGTTACTGGCCCTGATGAGCGGGAGCGCGCTTGCTGCAGCTCCCCAGCATCATGACGCCGCAACTCAGGCCCTGAACCTTGCAGAGCAAGCCATCGCCCTGCGATCGGTCGCGGGGCCTGCCAACCAGACACCACAGGTCGCCGCCCTTTTCCGGGATGCTCTGGTTAAGGGAGGTTTTGCGCCTGCGGATGTGACGATCACGCCCTACAAGGATACGGCGTATCTGATTGCCCGTTGGCCCGGCCGTGATTCGTCTCTCAAGCCGCTGGTGATTTCCGGCCATATGGATGTGGTTGAAGCCAAGGCATCTGACTGGACGCATGATCCTTTCAAACCACAGATTGAAAATGGCTATCTGCTCGGCCGTGGCTCAACGGACATGAAGCTGGATGATACACTGGCTATTTCTGCTCTGTTGGAGCTGAAAAAAGAAGGGTACGTGCCCCGCCGGGATATCATCATCGAGTTCTCGGGAGATGAAGAGACGACGATGGCAACTGGCGCCATCATCGCTGACAGGTTGTCCAATGCCGAACTTGTTCTGAACATGGACGGGGCTAATGGCACGTTGGATGAAAAGACGGGGAAGCCAGATTATTTCACATGGGAAGGTGCGGAAAAAACCTACGCTGATTTCCGTCTGACCGTGACGAACCCCGGTGGTCACTCTTCGGAGCCGAGATCCGTCAATGCCATTGATGAGCTGAGTGCCGATCTTCTGCGGTTCCAGCAACATCGCTTCAAACCGGAAGTGAATGACCTGAGCCGTAGTTTCTTTGTCAACGCGGCCCGCTGGCAGAAGCCTGATATTGCGGCTGCCATGAAGGCGTTCGCAGCCAATCCAGCCGATGAAAAGGCTATTACCACGCTATCGGCTGACCCGTCCTTTGTGGGGCGGATTGGCACAACCTGTGTGGTCACGATGATTGAAGGTGGTCATGCGCTCAATGCGCTTCCGCAGCGGGCGACGGCTAATATCAATTGTCGCATCTTTCCAGGGCACTCCAGGGCTTCGATCATGGCTGAACTGCGCGACGCGGCGCAGGACCCGGGTATGAAGATTGAAGACGCGACAGAAGGGTCTGTTGAAACTGCTGCATCTCCCATGCGGCCTGATGTGGTGCATGCGATTGATGCCGCTATTCATGCGGTTTATCCGGGAGTGCCGGTCTTTTCAGCCATGTCATCCGGAGCGAGCGACAGCATGTGGTTCCGCTCTCATGGTGTTCCCAGCTATGGCATCAGCCCGATCTTCATCAAGAATTCAGACTCTTTCATGCATGGACTGAATGAACGGACGCCGGTTTCCGCCGTTGGTCCGGCAATGGACGCGCTTCTGGTTTTGATTCCGGAGCTGTCTCACTAAGAGGGAAGCTTTGTAGATGCGGAGTGTTGCTGTCTGTTTGGGCGTGGTTCTGGCGGGAGCGACAATGGCTCATGCTGCGATGGGGCGCTCCGCTCTTGAACAGAATCAGCTTTCCGGGCGGTACAGTACGCATTTCCAAAACGGTGACGTGTCGGGTGATACCTATTGGAGCGACAATGTTCTGGAGGTTGTGCCCGTCAGTGCAGAGGCGGCCTATCTTCGAATAGAAACACAGTTCTTCAATGGGCACATGTGTTCCCTGTCAGGCATCGGCCGCATGGAGGGAGAGGCTCTGGTGTATCAGGAACCACCCTTCATGGCAGGCGAGAAGCCCTGTCGCCTGACGCTTCGCCGGACTGGGAAAGATGTTGTTTTACAGGATGCTGACAGTGCTTGTCGGGTTGGGCATTGTGGCGCGCGAGGATCGTTTAATGGGCAGACCTTCCCACTCTCCAGCCATCGCGCCATTACCTATATGCCCAGGCTCAAAGCATCGCGGCAATATCAGGCCGCGTTGAAAGCCTGGGCTGCCTCTCCGAAACATTCGGATCGTGCGGCCCAGGCAGATCAACCTTAGGGCTTTAAAGCGTCACTCAGGAACTCTGCACGGCGCTGGCTTACGCGCGCGCGCAAGAGTGGATCAGACAGCATATGCGTGCCGGGGAGCAGAAGGAGATCGTAAGGTTTCCCGGCTTTCAGAAGGGCCTGTGTAAGCTTCATGGTATTTTCGAAGTACACGTTGTCGTCTGTCAGGCCATGCATGACCAGAAGGGGACGTTTCAGGCCGTCCGCATAGGTTAGGACGTTGCTTTTGCGATATCCTTCCGGGTCGTTCTGCGGGGTGTTCAGGTAGCGTTCGGTATAGGCGGTGTCGTAATCGGCGAAATCGACAGGGGGTGCACCTGCAACGCCGACTTTGAAGACGTCCGGACGGCGGATGGTGGCCATTGCCGTGAAGTAGCCCCCGAAAGACCAGCCATAAACACCCACCCGTGACAGATCGAGTTCAGGGTAGGTTTTGCCCAGCCCCTGCAAGCCATCGATCTGGTCCTGAAGGGGAGCATCGATCAGGTTGCCTTTGATGGCACGCTCAAAGTCATGATCCCGGCCCGGAGTGCCGCGTCCATCCAGCGTGACAACGACATAGCCCTGATTGGCGAGGCACTGGTCTTCCAGAAAGCTCGACGGTGTATCGTGCACCAGCTTTACGCCGGGGCCGCCATAGACGGACAGCACGACCGGATAGTAATGGCCCTTCTGGAAATGCTCTGGCCGGATGATTGCGGCATCGAGTTGTCGTTCCCCAGCCGTCGTGAACTGGACGTGGACGGGAAGGTGAGGGGGCTGCGCAATACCCGGGAGGCTGGCGAGTATTTTCCCTTTGGCGTCCCGCAGAAGAGTGCGCCGACTTCCGTCTGCGGCGACAAAAGCATCGACCAGAAGGCGATGGGTGCCATTGGTGAAATGGACATTGTGGATGCCCGGCTCCGTGATGAACGGAGTGATCTTGCCGTCTGCGAGTGAAATCCGGACGACCTCGTTATCAATTCGGTTCGGGCGTACCGTCACGACAACGCTGTTGCTGTCAGCGTCGTAATCATTGAACGCGACATACGGCATGGTATCGGGCGTCAGAACCCGCTTCAGGGACCCGTCTGCGGCGTGATGTTCAAGCTGCCATGTCTTTCCGCGCTCCGAGGCCCAAAGGAAACCCTGTTGGCCGTTCAACACGACGGGTAAGGCATTGCTGCCACCGGCGTCGCGCGGATCAAGATTGAGCCACGTCTTGTCGCTTTCTGCAAGGAGGAGCGTTGTTTTGCCTGTCGCTGAATCAACAGACAGAACCTGTTCCTGCGTCTGTTCCCGGTTGAGCAGAACAAGGAACAGGCCACCGTTTTTCCGCCAGACCGCACGCGCCATGTAGGGCCATGCTTCATGATCCCAGCCAATCCAGCGAACGTCTCCGCCTTTGATGCTGGTGAGACCAAAACGTGTTCGTGCATTGGGCGTGCCAGCCCGCGGGTAACGGAACTCAACAGGGGCCGCCTGCGGCGTCTCTGGATTGGTGATGTAATGTTTTTCGACGTTGTCTGAATCGGCTTCTTCGAACAGCACGGTCTGACTGTCTGGAGACCACCAGGCGCCATCCGGGCGCTCCAGTTCTTCTGCTGCGGCAAATTCGGCCAACCCATTGGTGAGCGTTTCTGTGCCTGTAGTGGTCAGACGTGTTTCGGCGCCCGTTACCAGATTGACCGCGTAGAGGTCATTGTCCCGCACTGCGGCAATGGTCTGTCCGTCCGGGGAAAGGCGGGGCGCGATCCAGTTGCCATCAACGGAAGATACCCGGCCGTCATCAGCGGCAATGCGGATGAGGCGTCCACCCTGAGATGCCAGGATCGTGCCGCCATCTTCGCTCATCTGATAGTCGGTGATGCCAGACATGGACTGACGGGCCCGCTCTCGCCGGGCTTTCTCCTCAACGGACAAGTGCTCTGGACCAGCTTCCGGGGCTGCAAGTTCATGCAGCGAGTGGTCAGGCAGATCGTAGCGGAACAGATGCAGGCGTGTGTCGAACGGGCCAGAACGCAGGAAGAGAACCGAATGTCCATCCGGTGTCACTTCTGATCGTGTGGGTAGACCCAGCGTTCCGTTCCGAGTTTTGGCAAGATCGAGCATGCATGATGCAGGTTCGGAGGCCATGGCCGGTAAGGCGGGAAGCAGGGAAGACAGGAACGCGCAGGACAGCAGGGCTCTGCGGAGACGGAATGACGGCATGGCGGCTCCGGGACAGGAAAAGTTTTGACATCAATCATGGACTGACCTGTCGTTCCTGAACAGAGTGCACGAGCATGAGAAGTCGCCTTGCTCACGATGATGAGAGCGGGGCCGATTTTACCGGGACTGATCCACCGTTGAGGTGTTGTGTGTCATGGTCTGTCTCAGAAGAGGAACCTGATGGATATGCAGTATCGTCAGCTAGGTCGCTCTGGCCTGAAAATTTCCGCACTCAATTTTGGCTCTGTGACGTTCGGAGGGCAGGGCGATTTCGCTTCCACCGGTAATGTTGACGTCTCAGAGGCCACACGAATGGTGGATCTCTGCGTCGAGCATGGCGTCAACATGTTTGATACAGCCGATGGTTATTCGGGTGGAGAGGCCGAAGAAATCCTTGGCCGTGTTCTGAAAGGCAGAAGCCGGGAACTGCTTGTGACCAGCAAAGTCCGGTTTCCGACGGGCAAAGGCCCGAACGAAGAGGGTCTGTCGCGGCATCATATTCTGAATGCCTGTGATGACAGCCTGCGTCGTTTAGGGCGAGACCATATCGATCTTTATTACCTGCATGAATGGGATGGTCTGACGCCGGTTGAAGAGACGCTGGAGGCACTTCAGACGCTTCGGGATCAGGGCAAGATCCGCTATGCGGGACTTTCCAATTTTGCTGGCTGGCAGGCCATGAAGCTTCTGTCTGCCGCGGAGCGGGACCGTCTCATTACGCCGGTCTCCGAACAGATCTATTATTCTCTGGAAGCACGGGATGCGGAATATGAGCTTCTGCCACTCGCTGTGGATCAAGGACTGGGCGTTCAGATCTGGAGCCCGCTGGCCTGTGGGCTGCTGACGGGCAAATATCGTCGCGGGAAAACGGCGCCTGCGGATAGCCGCCGTATTTCGGGTTGGCCGGAACCGGAAGTCCGCAATATCGAAAAACTCTACGATACGGTCGAAGTGTTGGTGGAGATCGCAGAGGAACACGATGTCTCGCCTGCGCGCGTTGCGCTGGCATGGTTGCTGCACAAACCGGGTGTGACGTCCGTAGTGATTGGAGCCCGTAAGGAAACCCAGTTGCTGGATAATCTGGCTGCGGCATCATTGCGTCTGACAAAGGCACAGGTCGCACGGCTTGACGATGTCAGTGCGCCGGATCTGATTTATCCTTACTGGCACCAGCAGCGGAATGCGTTTGGCAGGTTGTCAGAGGCCGACATGGTCTTGCACGGGCCAGCGAAACGTCATCGGGATGCCCTTGAAACAAAAAAATGAGTGCCTAAATATTCATCACCGGTCGTCGCCTTCGGGGGCGACCGAGACACCATATGCTGCCGATACGGGGCATGAGAGGACATATTAGAATGGACATTCAGAAATTCACTGAGCGGAGCCAGGGTTTCCTTCAGGCCGCACAGACTATTGCCCTTCGAGACTACCATCAGCAGTTGACGCCGGAGCATCTGCTCAAGGCCCTGCTGGATGATGATCAGGGTGCCGCATCCGGCCTTATTCGGGCTGCGGGTGGTGATCCAAAAGTTGTTCAGGCTGCCAATGATGCAGCACTTGCCAAACTTCCAAAGGTTCAGGGCGGCGGTGCAGGTCAGCCCCAAGCCACTCCTGATTTCGTCAGACTGCTGGACTCCGCTGAAGCCGCTGCAAAAGCCGCGGGTGACAGCCACGTTGCGCAGGATCGTCTGCTCGTGGCCATTGCTGCGAGCGGATCTGCCGCGGGTAAAGCGCTGGTTGAAGGAAAGGCCGATGCCTCTGCGCTGGAACGTGCCGTTGCACAGATCCGCAAAGGGCGGACAGTGACCAGCGCATCTGCCGAGAATACGTTTGACGCGCTGAAGAAGTATGCGCGTGACGTTACGGCGATTGCACAGGCTGGCAAGCTCGATCCGGTGATTGGCCGTGATGAGGAAATCCGGCGCACGATTCAGGTTCTGGCCCGCCGCAGCAAAAACAATCCGGTTCTGATTGGTGAGCCAGGCGTTGGTAAGACCGCAATCGTTGAAGGTCTGGCGTTGCGTATCGTTAATGGCGATGTGCCAGAAGCGCTCCGAAACAAGAGACTGATGTCTCTCGACATGGGCGCCCTGATTGCAGGTGCGAAATTCCGTGGTGAGTTTGAAGAGCGTCTGAAGGCAGTTCTCAAAGAAGTTGAGACGGCCGAAGGCGAGGTCATTCTCTTTATTGACGAGATGCACACGCTGGTGGGCGCTGGCCGTTCCGACGGTGCGATGGATGCGTCCAATCTTATCAAACCGGAACTTGCTCGCGGGACGCTGCACTGCATTGGCGCGACGACACTCGATGAGTACCGCAAGTACATCGAGAAAGACGCCGCGCTTGCCCGTCGTTTCCAGCCTGTTTTCGTCGGTGAGCCATCTGTTGCGGATACGATCTCTATTCTGCGTGGCATCAAGGAGAAGTATGAACTTCACCATGGTGTGCGCATCACGGATAACGCCATCGTCTCTGCTGCAACGCTTTCCAACCGTTACATCACGGATCGCTTCCTGCCGGATAAGGCCATTGATCTGATTGACGAGGCGGCCAGCCGTTTGCGGATGCAGATTGACAGCAAGCCTGAAGCTCTGGACGAACTCGATCGCCGTATTATTCAGCTGAAGATCGAGCGTGAAGCCATCCGTAAGGAAGACGACACGGCGTCCAAGGATCGTCTGCAGGCTCTTGAGGCCGAACTGGCTGATCTGGAAGAGCAGTCCGATGCGATGGGTGCCGAGTGGCACGCCGAAAAGGATCGCGTGAACGCCATTCAGAAGCTGAAGGAGCAGCTGGATACAGCACGCTCCGATGTGGATGTGGCGCAGCGTCAGGGGAATCTCGCGAAGGCTTCCGAGCTGATGTACGGCCTGATTCCAAACCTGGAAGCTCAAATTGCCAAGGCGCAGGAAGAGGAAGACGCAGCATCCAAATCTGGTTTGTTCGCAGATAGCGTCACGGATCAGGGTATTGCATCGGTTGTCTCTCGCTGGACGGGTATTCCGGTAGATCGGATGCTCGAAGGCGAGCGCGCCAAGCTCATGCGGATGGAAGATACGCTGCGTGAGCGTGTGGTCGGGCAGGAGCAGGCACTTGTGGCTGTCTCCAATGCCGTTCGTCGTGCCCGGGCAGGGCTTCAGGATCCGAACCGCCCGATTGGGTCGTTCCTGTTCCTTGGTCCAACGGGTGTGGGCAAGACCGAGTTGACGAAGGCTCTGGCCCAGTTCCTGTTCGATGACGAGAAGGCCCTGCTGCGGATCGACATGAGTGAATTCATGGAGAAGCATGCGGTGTCGCGCTTGATTGGTGCACCTCCGGGGTATGTCGGGTACGACGAAGGTGGTGTTCTGACAGAAGCTGTGCGTCGTCGTCCTTATCAGGTCATCCTGTTTGATGAGGTGGAGAAGGCCCATGAGGACATCTTCAACATCCTTCTTCAGGTGCTCGACGATGGCCGTCTGACGGATGGGCAGGGGCGTGTTGTGGACTTCCGCAATACGATCATCGTTCTGACGAGTAACCTTGGTTCAGATGTGCTGGCCAATCAGGAAGATGGTGAATCGCCGGAACTGGTGCAGGCGCAGGTCATGCAGGTGGTGCGCAATCACTTCCGGCCGGAATTCCTGAACCGTCTGGATGAGATCATCCTGTTCTCCCGTCTGCAACGCGCGGATATGGGACGGATTGTCGACATCCAGCTGGGTCGCCTGCGTCAGCTTCTTGAAGATCGCAAGATCACATTGGATCTGGATCAGAAGGGGACCGAGTGGCTGGCCGAAGCAGGATATGATCCAGTGTATGGCGCCCGTCCGCTGAAGAGGGTGATCCAGCGTAGCCTTCAGAACCCTCTGGCAGGACTTCTGCTGGATGGGACTATCCGGGATGGCGACACCATTACCGTCTCTGCGGACGACAAGGGCCTGACGATTAACGGTCGTTCGTCCTCCGCAGACTGATTGTCGCGGGAAACCGGGACTTTCGAAGAAAGCGCCAGATTTTTCTGGCGTTTTTTTTGATTTTTTTAGTTTTGTTTTGTGAATGGAAAATGTGTGTAAGGGGGAAAAGTTCAGGAAATCTGTGGGTTAGTGTTGTGGATAAGTGTTGTGTGATGATTGTTTGACAGTGATGGGTGGTGGCCGTATAAGCCCGTTCACCGACACGGCGGGGCCTTCTTCGAGGGTCTGGCGGGGTTGGTTGAGATGCTGATCTTTGAAAATTGAATATGGAATTGGAAGGGATATGTTGGCGGCGTTTTGGTGCTGCTGGTTTTGGGATTATTTTCCTGAGACCTGAGTGTCGAAGTGTTAGAC